>JBBSPT010000001.1:0-28884 GCA_038258515.1 Chitinophagales bacterium
ATTGACAACGCTGTCGAATTAAAAAAATCAATAGGTAACCTAATAAATCCCTACTCCTATTCGAAGTGTACCTTGATTTCAGAGGACATAAAGGGGTTACCTATGATTTCATTTCCGCTCTACCTGGCGCATAGTTTGTCCTGCCCTTGGCCGGTTCCAGCACCATTACCAGCATCAACACAATTAGGACATGTGCTATCACAGGATTGACCAGAACCAGTACCGCAATACACATTACACTGATTCCCGCCACCGCCGCCGCCACTACCGGCCATAATATTCTTCATTTCAGCTCTGCTCAACTTTCCCTGTATGTTAGCAAGGCTCATTTTTGTACGTTTCATTTTTTTAAAATTTAGAATTTAATAAAATTGTTTCTGCCTGTAGCTTTTAGCATCAACAGGATTTGGCTGCCTAACTACCTGCCTTTGGCTACAGGCAGATAAAGTTCCATCAGGCCATCTTCCTGCAGGGAACTAATCTGCAAGAAAATATTGTAAGTGTTCAATGTTATAGGCATCACCGAGTTGAAAATTAATTTAAAAACATGCATCGCAGAATCATTTAAATTTTCTTATTCAAACTTCAACATCAGTTCTTTCTACACTCGAACAAAATTCTATAAGTTTTTTTCATTGCTTTTCTCATTCAATTCTTTCACCAATATCAACTTCATTTGCGGATCATCCGGTTGTGGAAGATCTTCATTTGCCACAGAGCCATCTGGTTTAATCAGAATATATCGAGGTACCGCAATCACTTTAAAAAATGTTCTTAGTATGCCATTTCTATCCCATAAATGAATCCCTGGATATCCCAATTTTTGTATTGATTTCTTCCAGGTCTCCTGCGCCTGATCGATTGACACAGAAAGTATTTTTATCGGCTTGGACTTAAATTCCCGGCTCAAACTTTTTAAGTAGGGTATATTATGAATGCAAGGCGGACACCAGTTGGCCCAAAAATCAATGAGCAAATAATACCCTTTAAAATCCGAAAGGCTTGTTTCAATTCCTCTGGTATTGGTCAATGACACATCATAGACAGTATTTACCTCTTTCAGTTTTTTATACAAATCCGGCTGCAAAAATTTTTGCCTGAACGCCCAATCGTCGGTTAGTTTAAACAATTCCTTCAACGTTTCCTCCCCCAGATCGCTATTTGCAACAGGTGCACTCAGGTAAGTGTAGTAAACTCGCAACGTATCAACAGAAAGACTTCTTTTGTAATGATTTAGAAGATACGCGCTGTAGTAAGAATCGGGGTTTATTCTTATATACTTCAATATCTCAGTAATTACAACTTGCTGCAATGCATCAAATTTATTTTGGATCTCACTCAATTTCTTACAAATTACCGTGTCACTATGTTGGTTTTTTTGCCTTTGTAATTCAACCAATTTATTCCAGTAGTTTTCCCGCGTCTCCAACAACAACGAATGGTTTGCCTCCCACATATCCTTTTCTTTCTGTGAACATGAACCTTCTATTGAGATATCACTTGCGGTACCGCTAATAATGTTGAAATGCAAAGTTATCACTGTCGGTTCCAGGAGAAAACGGATGACCTGTGGTCCATCCATCAAACGACTATGAATGTTAGTGTACAAGATTACTTCGGTTGCACGATTGATTGTTCCCGTAATGACAGCCTTTCCTTTTTCTAAAAGGACTGTGTCCATTTTATCACCTGGATTATCACAATCACTTATTGCGATGCCGATTGAATCTGATACAAAGTTTTCCACTGCAATACTGAGACGAAACTTCCCGCAGGAGTCTTCGATTTTGTACTGTCCGTAGATATAAGTGTGGAACAAAATTGCTAAAAAGGTCCAAAAATATTGCATGGCGATTTCTGGAATTAACGAGTTTTCTAAATACAGGGTGCGTACGCACCCTGTATTTTCGAGATGAATTATTGAAGATTTATCAGGCAGGTTGTGCATGACACACTCCATGTTTAGGTCCGCCTGAGCAAGCAACGCAGTATGGACTTGATGTAGTACAATCTTCCTTTGAATTACAATTACAAGTTCCGCCGCCACTTCCAGCCATAATGTTTTTCATCTGCGCCCTGCTCAGCTTTCCCTCTATGTTAGCAAGGCTCATTTTTGATCTTTTCATCTTTTTAAGTTTTATAGTTTAATAATATTGTTTTCTGCCCGTAGCTTTTAGCATCACCAGGCTTTGGCTGCCCAACTATCCCGATCTGCAGTTCGGAATAAAGTTCCATCAGGCCATCTTCCTGCAAGAAACTAATCTGCAAGAAAATATGGTTGACATCTGTTGGATAAAAAATGTATTCTCCATATATACCCAAAATCCTAATCTTGCATTATTTGCCCGTCGCTCCAATCTTACCTCCGCACCTCTCAAATTCGCCATTCATTCAAATTTTTCACAACAGTGGGCTTTTATTTCTTTCTACTAATACGGAAACCACTTTTTTTAAAACCTATTTGACAGGGGAGATGATCTTCCGGCTTCTAATAAAATACTGGTTTTTCACCATGAAGGTTTCTGTTATTTCTTTAATAAGTGCTCTCCTAATACAGTATCAAGCATGCTTCCTGTTAAATCTTTAGCAACAATTTTTCCCTCTTTGTTGATTAAAAAATTACTTGGAATTACCTCGATACCGAAAGATTGAGCAATTTTACTTTTAGAACCCTTTAAATCACATAGTTGGATCCAAGATAGATTATCGTATTTAACCGCTTCTTCCCAATTTGATTTATCGCGATCTAAGGAGATACTAACAATTTCAAGACCCTTATCGGCATATTTTCTATATGCAGTCACCAGATTATGATTTTCTTCCCGACACGGTTTACACCAACTTGCCCAAAAATCCAATAGTAAATATTTCCCTTTAAAAGTCTTGTTAGTAAGTTCTCCCATATTATCGTCAATTAGCTTAAAATCTGGTGCTGAAAGACCAATCAAAGTTTGTTTTTTTGCCTTCAATTTCTCCGAAAGTTGCTTCGCATAATAATTATTCCTGCTCTTTAGTGTATTATATATGTCTTCTATCGTTTTAATATCAGATTGGGCTGGTAATCTTTTATAAGCAATAAAAGCCGATGCGAAAGAGTAAGGGTGCGCCTTTACTTCCTTTAATATAAGATCACTAATTTCCCGGGCGAATTGTTGCCACAAAACATCAGCCATAACTTCGGAATCATCCTCTTTTTTATATTGCGAAATTTCTTTTCCGTAGGAAACAGCCATCTTAAACTTTCTCAGATTGAAGGCAACAAATTGCTTTTGTAAATCACCTCCTTTTATTATGGAGTTCGCCATTGAGTCTTTAAAGAGCTCACCTGTTGTAATTCCTGTGTCTAAAATGAAATAGCTTGTATAGGGCCATATAAAATCTTCCGGTTTTACGGAAACTTTGCAAGCTTGAGGATTGACTAAATGACCTTCAAACCTAAAAAAACCGTTAATAACTATGGTCGAATCAAAGGGAGGCATGTATTGATTACCGGTTGTATCGGGCTGTAGCAGATATAACCAACCCGAATCCATTCCGATAATCTTCCCGATGAAACAATAGTTATTGTCCTTTTTTATAACTGCGGTTGTATAATAACGACGATTACACGCGAACAACAAAATAGCAAAGATTATAAAAAAGAACTTCTTCATTCTGATTATAGTGAATTTGTAATGAAAATTGTACCTTTTACAGGAATTAAAAGAAATGACATTGTCAAAGAGGCCCTTTAAGTTTAAGGTGTTTCATGATCAAACGGCTTTCGCGGAAGAAGTGTATAGCTATTATTGGCCGTGCAGCTATACCCAAAGTTTTTAATAGCCTAAAGTCACTCTCCATAAAACAATTCAAACTTCCATTTCCGTATAACTTAAATCGAGCCGCACATTGGTGCGGCTCGATTTATCCAATATCTAACTGACACAACCACAAATGTGCATCCCAGTTAGACAAACGCAGTTTTGCCCATGTGGGAGACAATCGGCTGTGGTCTCGCAGGGGATACTGCCACCACCACTTCCAGCCATAATGTTCTTCATTTCCGCCCTGCTCAACTTTCCCTGTATGTTAGCAAGGCTCATTTTTGTTGTTTTCATTTTTGAATTTTTTTATGTTATTAAATTTGTTTCTGCCTATTGCGTAGCATCAACAAGCTTTGACCGCCTAACTACCTGCCTGTGGCCACAGGCAGATAAAGTTCCATCAGGCCATCTTCCTGCAGGGAACTAATCTGCAAGAAAATATTTTAAGTCCTCAATGCTGTACGCATCGGGGAGTTGATATCCATTAATAAAAATTGTTGGCGTTGC
Source organism: Chitinophagales bacterium (assembly GCA_038258515.1). Lineage (GTDB taxonomy): Bacteria > Bacteroidota > Bacteroidia > Chitinophagales > Chitinophagaceae > Ginsengibacter. The sequence goes on from JBBSPT010000001.1 coordinate 4,311, forward strand.
ATGTATATCCATTGCCTTGCACCATTTGTCCATAGCTTCAATTTTGTCACCCTGCTTTTCCAATTCTCCATTCATAGGATATATTTTTGCGAATAATTCGTAATCCTTTTTTTCCTCCAAATACCAATCATCCAAAGATTGCTTTATTATTTTTTCATTGCTGCCTTGTTCTGCAATTGCCATTAAATGGCGGGTTGGCTTTATAGAGTGGTGGCCTTCATCGTCAGGGGTCGTAAAGATTATTTTTGCTTTCACATTGGAATTTTCTTCCAATAACTCTTCAATTTTTGGATGTGCCTTACTGCAAGGCCCGCAATATGGATTGCAAACTTTTATAAGTGTATTAGCAGCAGCGGCATTCCCCAGATCAATACCCAGGCCATCCACAGGAATGGTAATCGCTTTTTGTTTCTTTAAAAGCGTTTCAAATATTTCTGCATTGAATTTAATCCGCAAGTATTCCCGCTTTGTATTCTTTGCTTCCTGCTGGCGGAGTATAAATGGTTTTATTGCATACCATAATGTAACTGGCAGGAGATATAGGCCTGCACTTTTAAAAAGAAACGGAACAGACAATCCATTAAACGATGCAAGAAGATCGTTTGATAAAATATTAACGCCGCCCAATAGCAGCAAAGCCTGCACAGCAAGGCAAAGCACACACCATTGCTTTGCCACCCGCCATTGGTAATAAACGGAAAATATAATGTAGGGCAACGCCAGTGAATTCAACCAGGCCAAAAGAATGAGAGCATTACCAGGGTCGCCGGAAAACAATAACACAAGTATCCCCCCGGAAAAATAAAAGAAGCCCAATTCGCTCCAGCTTAACCAATTAAATACTTTTGATCGTCTTCCGGTAAGAATGGCATTGCAGTTTCCTTTTGCAATCCCTGTGCATACCTTTTGTAATAAGGAGTTGTTCTTGTCAATCTCGTACCATAGTAACAGGGATGTTACCATAATCCCGCCTATCATTATAAGATATTCAGGATAGATGCCGGTTGCACTACGATTGTTGAGATTATTTATTGTGCTATAGAGTAATAGGAAGGAAAGTGTGATTAATAAAGCAAAAAATGAAATAGGAATAACAGAGTTAATGAAAGCCTTTCTTTTGTTTTGCTCATACTCTTTTTCGCCGGATAGTTCTGTGGCTTCCGCAATCAGATAAATACCTGTCCAGTTTTTAATAAAATCTTCTTTGCTTTCTGTTACAGAGTTGTTGTATGATGTTATGGCCGCATCGCCCGTTTCAGTTACGATCACCAGGGGATTCTCCCTATCGTTGGTATATGCAATAAATGGCGTTGGCAGTTCATCAATTTTATCAGGTTCAATCTTTCCGGCGCCATTAGCAATATTCCATTTGTTTAAGGCGTCACTTATGCAAAGAAGGGATGGATAATCGGGATGGTTTTGTAGAGTTTCGTTTATGGTAATGCTGTTAACCTTAACCTTGAGTAATCTTAAGAAATCTATCGTTGCTTTTACATTTGATTCGTATTGGTTAAAAATGCTAAACATCATTTATGGTTTGTTTGGGAATAAATGATGAGGGGAGATATATGTTGAATCTTTTTTACACGCTTCCTGTAAAATCGCGGGGGGGGGGGGGGGTAGAAATTTTTTTTGATATTTGAAAAGGTAAATTCATAAACCCGGTGAAGTTTATTTCCGTGTATCAATGTTTCCTTTAAGATTATTTGCATCAATAACAAAGCCATTTATAGGAAAAATTAATTTCAGATGTTCACTGTAATATAGTTTTGCTTGTAAATGAAACAGTTAATCCTGTAAATATTTTAAGAATAATTTCCTAACAAAACATTTTAATTTTATTTGTAAATAATTTGCTACAAAGAGTGGTTAAACTATTTCCCAATCCACAAATATGAAGCACCTGAAATATTTACAGGAAGACCGGTAAAATGCACGCCTTTCAACCTTTTAGAAGTGAAGTTTCCGTTTTACCGTTCTATGGTTGACTGCTAAAAAAACCAGACGATATCCGGGTATAAAGAATTTTGCCACTTGCGCAAAAAAGACAGACAGGACAAAGGAAGGGGTTAGAATCCACATCTTCGGGCTGTTTGTACAACATGAAGTCACTCAAAAATTTTTATATCTTTGAGCCATGGCTCAGACCTTAAATATTTCTGATATACAGTTGTTTAATTTATTAAAAGCAAAGTTTGGCGAAAAAGAAGCTGAACAATTTGTGAATTTAATTAAACAGGAGGTTGAACAATCATTTGAAAACAAAAAAGAGACTCTTGCAACAAAAGCGGATATTGGAAACATTGAATTAAAAATTGCCCAACTGGAGACAGCCATTGCGAAAACAGAAAGCAAGCTCATTCTTTGGGCCTTTGTATTTTGGGCCACGCAGTTGGGGGCCATATTTGCGTTTATAAAATTCTTTATTAAATAGAAAGTTCTTTTCTTTCTGCCTTCCTGATACTTAATTTATTTTCCAGTTCCTTGCCATATTTGTGGTCATGAGATGCTAATAAACAGTGTTATGTTTCGGCCATAATGCGGTACGATCGTACGCAGGTAGGGGGTTTTTTGGACAAAATGTTCCTTGCGTATCCATAAGAATCTACTGGGCAAATCTTTGATGGAATGAAGTATTCTTCCCACTTATCATTCAAGCGTTCATTCCTATAAGTTCGTACTCGTATGATTTTTTTAGGTATTTCCACAAAATCCAATCCTGCTTTACTATTTGATTTTACTTTGCATTCAATAAAAATTCCAGGAGATGAAGGTGTTTAAATTTGGAGGAGCTAGCATTAACAGCGTTGAAAGAATTCAGAATGTTGGAAGGATCTTGAGAGATTATAAAGATGAAGAAATTCTTGTTGTGGTTTCAGCAATGGGAAAAGTGACCAACGCCTTGGAAAAAGTTGCGGAGGCATTTTTTGAAGAAAAGCAGAATGATGCCCTTAGCCTTTTTGAAGAGATAAAACAAGCTCATTTAGAAACACTGAATCAACTTGTAAAAGCACAGGCGAACGCAGCAATCAACGAATTAAAAAACATCTTTACCGAGATTGAATGGCTGCTCCACGATAAGCCGATCAAAGATTACAATTATTATTACGACCAGATTGTGTGCGCCGGAGAATTGCTTTCTTCCATCATCTTGTCATTTTATTTAAATGAAGAAAAAATAAACAATTGCTGGATAGACGTTAGAGATATTCTCAGAACGGACGATACATTTCGCGAGGCGATTGTAGATTGGGAGTTCACGAAAAAATACTCAGAAGAAAAAATTCTGCCATTGTTCAAACAAAGCAATCTTGTGATCACGCAGGGATTTATTGGTAGCACCGATGAAAACGAAAGCACCACCCTTGGCAGGGAAGGAAGCGATTATTCTGCGGCAGTATTTGCAAATATTTTAGACGCAGAAAATGTAACGATCTGGAAAGACGTAGAAGGCGTGATGAATGCCGATCCAAAAGAGCTTTCCGATGCGGCAGTGATTAGCAGCTTGAGCTACAAAGAGGTCATCGAAATGGCCTATTATGGGGCACAGGTAATTCATCCGAAAACCATTAAGCCATTACAAAATAAAAACATTGGATTGTGGGTAAAAAGTTTTCTGGATTCCCGCCTACCGGGAACCGTTATTTCCTCAGCAAATAAAAACCACTTACCTCCGATCATTGTGTATAAGCGTAAGCAGGTTTTACTTGCCGTTCAATCGAAAGATTTTTCTTTTGTAGAGGGCGAGCCGCTACAGACACTAAACACAATTCTTGAGGAAGTGAAATTAAAGCCAGCTCTTTCTCAAAATGCTGCGATTTCATTATTTGTGTGCGTGGACGATATTGCCGAAAAAATTGAACAAGCCGCCATTAAATGCAGTGACATCTTTGATGTTCAACTCGAAAAAAATTTGACGCTGCTTACGATCAGGCATTATACCGGTGAATTTCTGGAGAGACTTACGGCAGGTAAAACGATTGTGCTGGAGCAAAAAACATTAGACACGGTGCAGATTCTGATGCGGGAATCTTAATCGATTACGTAATCTCCTTTTTTGTCGATCAGGATCAAAGGAAGTTGTTTTTCTTCTTCGAATTTATCGAACGCACTTTTTAGCTGAAGAGAAAAATGCTCAAGTGTGGGATTGTCTTTTGCAACTGTTTTAAAATATTGCGCAGATTTTTTATCGCTATACCGGAACGGAAAAACATGCACAGGAATGAAATCTTCGCCATTTGATTTTGCATAGCTCGTGATAATATAGAGCTCTTCTATTTCATCATCTGTCACAGGAATGCAACCAACCGACACGCAACTGCCGTGGATATAAATTCCATTGCCCGGCCGGAGTGAATCACTCAATATTCTATCTGAAGCATTTGGATAATTTAAGCCAAGAGAGAGATGATAAGCGCTCCTGGGATTAAATTCATTGATATAATAAAATCCTTCAGGCACCTGGAAATCTCCCTGCAATCTCTTAGGTCCCATCGTGCCACTCTGCATGCAAACTTTGTAAGTTTTAAATGGTTTGAATTTTTCCTTCGCAGAATTTTTTACCCAAACCTCAAGTTGAGCATCGTACTTGAAGCTTCGGATATAAACAAATTTTGCAGGCCAGGTAAGTCCTTTCTGTTCAAATTCTTTCCTGAGTTGTTCTTCCTTATTATTAAAAACCGTTGCCATTTTATAAGAAGCCTTTTGCGCAGCCACAAAAGAATTCTGTGCTCCTGCAAACAAAAAAGAGAAAAGGAAGAAAAGAAAAACAGATGAAATACGGACCATTTTTATGCTTTTACAGCTTGTCACAATGTAACGTAAAATTAAATTTTTTATTGAAACGAAAATCCGGTCATCATTTCTTAACGAAGTATTATCCCGAAATTGTCCGCAATGGCTTCTGAGACAATCATTCAGCATTGAGGGAAGGCCGGTATCTTTTCCAAAATATTCTCTAATGCAATCTTTTTTCTTTGGCAGGATTTATGCGAATAGGCAAGTATAATTTTATTAAAATGAAACGAATAATTACATCTCTTCTAATTATCACCGCAGCCTGGCTTATTGCAGGATGCTCTTCCTCTAAGAACGTCGAAGGGTTAAAAGCCACAACCGGCAATCTTCACGGAACATGGACAATCACAAATATTACAACCGACTTACCCGACACGCTGCATGTAACTGAAGTCTTTGATGAAGCGCCTTATCGCGACTTTACGGGCAGCACATGGCAACTTGAACGAAATGGAAAGGGTTCATTTAAGTTAATGAATGGCACCAATGAAGAAATCTATTGGAGTATTCATCGCAACGGCGAAAGCCAACAGCTTCAATTTAAAAAATTGAATGGGATGAAGGCGAAAAATGTCGAAGAAGGATATCGCCTCGATCTTATGAATATCAGTTCCAATGGCTTTATTGCACGCACTCCGATTGATCTCGGAAATGGAAACATGGGATATATCACTTACACTTTCGGAAAATAAAAACCGATCAGACAAAACTTGTGTGAATCATCCTCCTGCGTACTTGTTAATTCGTAATACAGCTACCAACTTATGATAGTCCGCTATTACGATCTGGTCTCCCAAAAATTATATTATCTATTGTCGCTGTATCTTGCAGAAAAATTTTAATGCATAAAACCGGTATTCTCGGCGGCGGACAACTTGGTAGAATGTTGTTGCAGGCTGCGGCAAATTATCCTGTGGAAACGTTCGTAATGGAAAACGATCCAACGTGCCCTGCGGCCCATCTTTCCAATCATTTTATCAAAGGAGATATAAGAGACTTCGATGACGTTTACAGTTTCGGGAAGAACCTCGACGCAGTGACAATCGAGATTGAATCCGTAAACGTGGATGCATTGCTCAAATTGGAGGAGGAAGGCGTAAAGGTCTATCCGCGTCCATCAGCTTTGGGAATCGTCAAAAATAAAATTCTGCAGAAACAGTATTATCAGACTTATAGTATCCCCTCGGCTGAATTCATCATTACCCGGAACAGGAATGAGCTGCATGACAATGCAGGGTTTTTGCCTGCTGTTCATAAAGTGGCCCTTGGCGGCTATGATGGACGTGGCGTGGTAACTTTGAAAAGCAGGGAACATTTCGTTAACGGTTTTGATGAACCATCGATTCTTGAAAAGGTAGTTTCTATAAAAAAAGAAATATCGGTGATCGTGGCAATAAGCGAATCAGGAGAAGTAGCCATTTATCCACCGATTGAAATGATCTTCAACAAAGATCTCAACCTGCTCGAATATCAGCTTAGTCCTGCTCAACTTGAAGAACAAACGATGTGGAAGGCTGAAGCGATTGCCTTGACCGTGGTAAAAAATTTTAAAAGCCCCGGCATTTTTGCAGTCGAGATGTTTCTTGACACATCAAATAATGTAATGGTAAATGAAACCGCCCCGAGGGTTCATAATAGCGGCCATCATACGATTGAAGCAAATTATAGTTCACAATTCGATATGCTTTGGCGGATCATTTTGGGATATCCCCTCGGCAACACCGATCACATTGTGGGCGCAGCCATAGTAAACCTGATTGGTGAAGAAAACTATTCCGGCTCTGCAACCTATGACGGCCTCGAAAAAGTGCTGCAAATAGACAATGCGTTCGTCCACATTTATGGCAAGAAAGAAACAAGGCCGGGTAGAAAAATGGGCCACGTAACAATACTAAGCAATGAACGCCAGGAGTTAATACATACTTCGCTCAAAATCAAAAGCCTCCTTAAAGTAATTTCTTCCTGATCATTATCCGAAGGATTTGCCCAATTTTGGCGTCTTATGAATTATTCAAAAAATAACGGGGAAATCTTATGAAGCTGACTCACCGGGAATTTCTTGCGGGAATTGCCCTTTTATTTTTATTAATCTCCTGCGGCGACAGTTCGAAACGCCCGGATTCAAGGGAGAAAAAGGAATCAGTAGCGCAGGAGCGACCGGATCCTTTCATTCCGGTAGAGGGTTACGTCGTTCACTATTCACTGCTCAATTCCAGCATTGAGGTTGCAGGAAGTTTGTTGCCGTTTGAAGTAACAGAAATTCATCCGGAAGTGTCGGGGAAGGTGGTAATGTTGAATGTGAAAGAAGGTGCTGTAGTAAAAAGAGGAACTTTGCTTGGACGGATTTTCGATGAAGACTTACAGGCGCAATTGCACAAGTTCGAAGTGCAATTGGAGATCGCGGACAAGACGCAGGAACGGCAAAGTGATCTGCTCGGCATCGGCGGAATAAGCCAACAGGATTTCGACCTGACCTTGCTGAACGTAAGCACCATCAAAGCGGATATGCAGGTATTGAAAGCGGCAATAAATAAGACATTCATACGGGCTCCATTTGATGGGAAGATTGGTTTCAAAAATATTAGCATCGGAGCTTATGTCACTCCGCAAACTGTGGTGACGACGATCCGACAGGTGAATAAATTGAAACTCGAGTTTTCCGTCCCGGAAAAATATACTTCTAAAATAGGGATCGGTAACGTGGTTTCGTTTACCACAGAATCTTCTCCAAAAGTTTACACTGCAAAAATCGTGGCGACTGAATCCGGGATCACTCAGGAAAACAGGAGTCTTGCCGTTCATGCCATCGTAGAGAGAGTCGATAAAAATATTACAGCCGGATCATTTGCAAAAGTGATCTTTGATATGGGCGCCAACAACAATGCAATCATGATACCGACAGAAGCCATCATTCCTGAGGCGAGAGATAAGAAGGTGGTGGTATACCAGGATGGTGTTGCAAATTTCAAAGTGGTTACAACCGGAGACCGTGATTCTGCAAAGGTTGAGATTTTGAAAGGCATTGCAGCGGGAGATACCGTCATTACTACCGGGCTGTTAACAATAAAGCCCGGGAGCAAATTAAGACTATCTAGTTTACAAAAATAATTTTAAGTTGAACATTTCACATACCAGTTTACGGCGACCTGTCTTTGCCATCGTGATGAACCTGGTGATCGTTTTATTTGGTGTCATTGGATTTAAATTTTTAGGAGTAAGAGATTATCCCGCTATCGACCCACCGAACATTTCAGTGCGTACTTCCTATTCGGGCGCCAATTCTGATATCATCGAATCTCAAATTACGGAGCCGTTGGAAAAAGCGATCAATGGAATTGCCGGTGTAAAAAATATTACTTCATCAAGCAGCCAGGGAAGCAGTAATATCAATGTGGAATTTGAGTTGAGCGTAGATCTCGAAGCTGCGGCCAATGATGTGCGTGATAAAGTGTCGCAGGCCTCACGTCAGCTTCCGCAGGATGTGGATGCACCGCCTGTTGTTTCGAAAGCAGATGCAAATGCGCAACCCATCATTGCACTCACCGTTCAGAGCAACCGGAGAAACCTTTTGGAAGTAACTGAATATGCAAACAATAATATTGTTGAAAGGCTGCAAACCATTCCGGGTGTAAGTTTTGTGCAGGTGTGGGGCGAAAAAAGATATGCAATGAGGATTTGGCTGAAGCCGGATAAACTGAATGCATACGGACTTACCGGCGAAGACATTCAAAACGCCTTGCTTACACAAAGCGTCGAGCTTCCGGCGGGAAAAATTTATGGCAATACTACAGAGCTGACAGTAAGGACTTTTGGGAAATTGAACACAGAAGAACAATTCAGTGATCTCGTCATCAAAAATATTGGCGGAGCGAACATCAGGCTGAGAGATGTAGCTGACGTAGTGTTGGGACCGGAAAGCGAGCAGTCCGGGCTGAAGGAAAGTGGTGTTCCAATGATCATGCTTGCCATCGTACCGCAGCCCGGATCTAATTACGTTTCTATTTCAGACGAATTCTACAGCAGGTTAGAACAAATAAAAAAGGATTTGCCTGAAGACTTCAAGCTCGACATAGGCATGGATCAAACGAAGTTTATCAAACGGTCCATATCAGAAGTTGAAGAAACACTATTCATTGCATTATTTCTCGTAATACTTATCATCTATCTTTTCTTCCGTGACTGGTTAATTGCAATAAGGCCGTTGCTCGATATTCCTGTGTCATTGATTGGCGCATTTTTCATCATGTATATTTTTGGATTTACAATCAATGTACTCACATTGCTTGCGATTGTGCTGGCCACAGGACTCGTCGTGGATGACGGTATAGTGGTAACGGAAAACATATTCAAGAAAATGGAGGCTGGTATGAATAAATACCAGGCTGCAAGAGAGGGCTCCAAAGAAATTTATTTTGCAGTGATCTCTACCTCAATCACCCTGGCGATCGTTTTTCTTCCAATTATATTTTTAGAAGGATTTGTAGGCCGGCTCTTCCGTGAATTTGGAATCGTGGTCGCAGGAGCTGTTCTTATCTCAGCGTTTGTTTCATTAACGCTTACTCCTGTATTGAACGTGAAGCTAACGAGCAAAAAGTTAGGACATTCCTGGTTTTACAGAAAAACAGAACCTTTCTTTCATGCGATGGAGATGGGATATAAAAACAGTCTTGCGAAATTCATGAAAGTGAAATGGCTTGCATTAATAGTGGTGGCCGCCTGCTTTGGAATTATATGGATTATATTCAGCACGATACCTTCCGAGCTTGCCCCACTTGAAGACAGGAATCAATTCAGGCTAAGTGTCACCGCACCTGAGGGCGCTTCTTACGAATACATGGATTCTTATATTGACAGTCTGAATCAAATGATAGAGGACTCGATTCCTGAAAAAGAAAAAATTATAAGCATGACTTCGCCAGGATGGGGCGGCAGGGGGACCAATAGTGGGTTTATAAATGTTTTGTTAGTTGACCCAACGGATCGAACCCGTTCGCAAAAGGAGATTGTAGAAATGATAAACAAGACACTTGCGAGATTTTCCCAGGGCAGGGCATTTGCTACGGAACAACAAACCATCTCCGTGAGCAGGCACGGCGGCCAGCCAATTCAATACGTGATCCAAAATAATGACTTTGATAAAATAAGAAATGTGCTTCCGCAATTCCTGGATGAAGCGAAGGCCAGTCCTGTATTCCAGGGAGTGGATGCAGATCTCAAGTTCGATAAACCCGAGCTTAGGATCAACATCGACCGGATGCGTGCAAGTGAATTAGGTGTCAGTGTTGACGACATTTCACGAGCGCTCGAACTGGCCTATAGCGACAGGCGCATGGGATATTTTCTAAAAGGCGGTAAGCAGTACCAGGTACTTGGGCAAGTGGAGCGTGGAGAAAGGGACGACCCGAATGATCTTACTAAATTGATGGTGAGAAATAGCCGCAATCAAAACATTCGTCTCGACAACCTGGTCTCGTCCGTCGAAGCATCTGCTCCTCCATCTATTTATCACTTTAACCGGTATAAGTCGGCAACCATATCCAGCGGCCTTGCACCAGGATATACCGTTGGAGATGGCATCAAAGAAATGAACAGGATTTCGGACAAGCTGCTGGATGAAAGTTTCAATACTGCACTAAGTGGAACCTCCCGGGACTTCGCGGAAAGTTCTGGAAATACGCTCTTTGCTTTTGTGCTTGCACTTGCGTTGATCTACCTCGTACTGTCGGCACAATTTGAAAGTTTTATTGATCCCTTTATCATCATGATCACGGTGCCGCTGGCATTGGCAGGCGCGTTGCTCTCACTTTGGATATTCGGACAGACTTTCAATATTTTTTCTCAGATCGGGATGATCATGCTCATTGGCCTGGTAACCAAAAACGGGATTTTGATTGTAGAGTTTGCCAACCAAAAAAGAAAAGCAGGAATGAACAAAACAGAGGCGGTTGTTGAATCCGCATACTTGCGCCTACGGCCGATTTTAATGACGAGCCTGGCAATGTCGCTGGGAGCTTTACCATTGGCATTGTCCATCGGAGACGCTTCCACGAGCCGCATACCACTGGGAATAGTCATAGTAGGCGGCATCATGTTTTCACTGATCCTCACATTGTATGTTGTCCCTTCGATGTATGGATTTCTTTCATCAAAAAAGACACCTTTGCATGAAGCGCTTTAGCATATTATTTTTTTCATTTAATCTCTCATTTTTTTCATTTCAAAATCCTCTTTTCGCGCAGGATACGTTGATGACTGCTAACGATGCAGTGAGATACGCGATAGAAAATAACTATGGAATTATCATAAGCAGAAACACAATCGATATCGGAAAAATAAATAACAATTGGGCAAACGCAGGCGCAGTGCCGTTCATAAGTGCGACCGCAAACAAGGCGATCGGCGTGAACAACCTGCAGCAAAAACTAAGTAACGGTACAGTTACCAATAAAAACGGAACCAAAACTCAAAATTTTAATGCTGGAATAGCAGTGAACTGGAGAATATTTGATGGCTTTACAATGTTTGCCACCAAGAGGAGACTTGAAGAGTTAGAAAGGAACGGCGAATATGCTTTCCGGAAAAATCTAAACGAGACAGTCTATAATGTTTTATCATCTTACTACAACATTGTTTTTCTGCATGAGCAATTGAATTCGACGGCCGAACAGATAGCACTTTACAACGACCGCCTGTTTCTGGCTCAGCGTCGTTTGGAAATTGGCACAGGTGCTAAATATGAAGCGCTGGAAGCACAGGTCGATCTCAATGAACAACAATCTATTCTTCTTTCATTGCAAAACTCGTTGGCGCTTTCCAAAACTTCCCTCAATAATCTCCTGGGAAAAATACCCGATACCAACTATGCAGTGATAGATACGATCATGGTAAATCCTTTGCCGCCACTGGACGAATCACAAAAAAAGATAAACAAACAGAATCCGGATATCCTTCTCGCCAACAGCGATCTCACAATCCTTTTCGAATCAAAAAAAGAATTGAAAGGGCAAATGTTTCCGGTCGTTACGCTTAATGGATTTTACAATTTCGCAAAGAATAGGAATGGCGCAGGTTTTAATCTATTTAATCAAACCTATGGTCCCTCGGGATCTATTGGAATCAGCATTCCTATTTTCTCAGGAGGGCTTGCTAAAAAACAGTTAAGCATTGCTGATATAGAAATCGAAAATCAACATGTCGCTATCAAAGAAACCTGGAATAACATTCAAACTGCGTTGACCAACGCATACATCAACTATAGCAATTCACTGAGAATCGTAGCACTTGAGAAAAGCAATCTACAGCTAGCGACAGAAAATATTTTTATCGCTACGGAACGATTCAAAAAATTAAACATCACCTCAGTCGAGTTAAGACAAATCCAGATCAGCTATAACGACGCCAAGAACCGGCTTTACAATGCGCTGTACCAGGCAAAACTTGCAGAGGCGCAGGTTGCACTTCTTACAGGAGATATTACAAGTCTCTGAAAGAAATTCTAAATCAATTTTAGACGGATAATCTTTTATTCGCACTTTGTTATGTCGCAACAGCCACGTTAGAATGTCGGTTCCACACCTTTAATCTTTCGAATGCAGGGCGGATATTTGCATTGTTAATGAAATTAATCAAAACAAAATTTATAAAAATGACGAATGAAAATAAAATATCAATCACGATTGAAACCTCTGTTGAAGCGCCGATAGAAAAAGTATGGAAATACTGGACTGAGCCTGCACACATTACTCAATGGAATAGAGCTTCTGATGATTGGCACACACCCCGTGCTGAAAATGATTTGCGTGTGGGTGGTAAATTTTCCTCCAGGATGGAAGCAAGGGATGGCAGCATAGGGTTTGATTTCAGCGGAGAATACGACGCAGTTACTCCAATTGAATATATTGAGTACACGATTGGTGACGGAAGAAATGTAAAAATATTTTTCGAAAACGAAGGAAACAGTACCAAGGTTAAAGAAATTTTCGAGGCGGAAGAAACTAATTCTGTTGAAATGCAAAAAGGTGGTTGGCAGGCTATCCTCGATAATTTCAAAAAATATACGGAAGGAAAATAAATTAAATTATTCCTTTGCCTGGGACGGCTGCAATCCTTAACCAGTGGGTAAATCATCGAGGCTCTTCAATTTTTTCTCAATGATATATTTACGGTGGGCGTTGTCTCCTTTTCTCACTGCCCATTCAAAATAGATATCTCTTTCACCTGAGTAATCAAACAAGGGAAACACCATAATTTTCCTTCCTTCTGCATCCCAAACATGACGTCCACTGACTCGCTGAAAGGAACATCGCCTCCATGTACAACCTTGAAATGCACTAACTGGTTTTGCTCCAACTTAAGTGATCGAATGTTATTGTCAATACTGATTCTCAGGTTTTCACGCCGATAAACCTTATCCAGCTTTTACCTGGTTTTCGGGCACGGCAGTCTTTTGCGCAGATCACTAATCTCTTCGGGTAAGGAGACAACGCTGCTGCAATCAGGCGGTTGGTATCATCTTCACCATAATAGTCGGCAGTGTCCAGAAAATCAACTGCAGCCTCAAGGGTTTTTGCAAAGATCCCGACCTGTTGAGTGGCCCGCCATAAATACCTGGCTGGTGAGGCGCATGGTCCCGTAGCCTAAGCGTCTAACATTCAAAGGATGATCGCACTTGGCGGCAATGGTAATAGTTTCAGGCACTTCCATAATTATTTCTTTAATAACGGCTGCTGAGAAGACTCGCTATGGAAAGAAGCTAACCGGAGCAAGAACTGTGCTTAAAAGCCAGGAGAGATTTTGAAAACAAAGAAGGAGCGTTAGAAAAACAGAAAGAAAGAAGTCTTTGATTGTGGTGAAAATCCTTTAATCCCTTTGGAATTTTAATATTTTGTTCCAAACCGAAACAATATCACTTTCTTCAACTTCGGTTGAATATTCGCGCAATATAAATTCTGACGCACGCTTTCCTTTTTCAAAAAAAGCAAGATCGTTATCATTAAAAGCTGTCAGCACCTTCTCGAGCGTCTTTGCAAAGCTTTGCACGTCCCTGTCGGCAATGGGATAACTGAACTCTTCCCGGAAGTATTCTGCTCCACCCTTTCCCGTATATCCGATCACAATGCATCCACATGCCATCGCTTCTGCGGGAGGCATACCGAAGCCCTCCCTGTTGCTGAAACTTAAAAAAATGGCAGACTCTTTTAAAACCTTTGACACTTCATTTTCTTTCATGTTGACAATCGGAACCAGGTTCCATCCCGGCAATACATTGCGGCATTTCAAAATATTTATCACCTGTACCGCATCTTCTCTAAGCTTCCGCGGCATAAAAGCTATCTGCTTTTTTTTCCCCTGGTAAAAGCTAAAAACATTTTTATCAATGCCATAATGAACCCTCAAAACTTTCGATCCGCTGAAGACATATTCCATATAATTCTTAGCATCAGTTGAAGCTACAATAATGGCGATCACTTTTGGATCGGTGTACGGAAAACTGTTATTGTCAAAACCATATTTCAAAAAGGTGTAGTAGCAATTTTGGTTATAAATAACTTTAGAATTCTCCTTGAGAACCCCGGCTATTGCAGGGCCATAAGTTTCAGGAAAAACAAGGATATCACTTTTATTAAATCGCAACTCTTTTTTCTTATTATTGATCTGTTTTAAGGTTTTCCCAAATGAGATAAGTTGGATAAAAGCTTTTCTATAAGTCTTCAATCGATTGCGCCGGGGCTTAACAGGATTTCTACTTTCGAGCTCTCTAAATAACCGCGAACTGTATAATATAGGCGTAGCATTGTCGAACCAGGTACATTTAAAACCGTATATACCATGAACGATATAAGCCCTGAACCCATTTTTATTTAGCACATCCACTTGGCGGTATAATTGTTTAATTCCACCTGATGCGGTATGGGTATCGAAAGCTATAAACAGAAGTCTTCTATCGTAAATACGCTCCACGCGAGATTAGTTTCTATTAAAAGTAAGTAGAATTTGTTTTTGCTACCAGATAATTACCAACAGCCTTTCCAAAAGGTTTACCAGGACGTGCTTCTCTAAAATATTTTTTTAGGAAACCTAATGAGTAACATTCAAACAAAAGCTTTAAGATTATAATTTCTTTCCATTGTAACAAACAAATTAATTCAATAATTTTATTCCAATTGTGTCGGGGGGTGTTTCTATTGAAAATTGAATCGATTCTATTGATACGACAATATAAAAATCTCAATTATGATTCCCAGCTTCACTATAGCGATTCCGGTATATGAACGCACTTTTGGATTTGACGAGGCACTTCAATCTGCAATTGCAGTGAAAGGCTGCAATGAGATCCTGGTGTGTGATGACGTTTCAAGTCACGACGAGTTTGAAAAAATATGCCTGGCTAAAACCGATCCCCGCATACGGTATGTACGAAACGATTCAAATCGTGGAATATTCGGAAACTGGAACCAATGTGCACGCCTTGCTTCGGGCGATTTTATAGCAATTTTATGCAGTGATGATTTAGTGGTCCCGGAAATTTATGGCTGGTTTTTGGAGGCCTTTGTGACAATGCCGGACCTTGACATTTTTTTTGGAGCATTTGGTACTTTCAAAGACTCAATTGCCGATTCTCGTTTTGGCAGATCATATCCAACAGGCCCAATGAGCAGCCAAAAATTACTGGAAGAAGCTGTAGAAAGAGATGCCGCATTCCCTGTATTGTCTGTCATCCGAAGATCGACGCTACTTAAATTTCCATTTGTAGAAAAACCACATAGTGGCAATGATTCTTTATGGATATATAGCAATGCAAGCTCGTTTAAACTTTATGCTCACTCCCGTCCGCTCAGTTATTGGAGAAGACATGAGGACCAGGATGCCGTAAAATCCCAATCCATTACAACAGACAACTGGCCACTTATGTACGCAGAAATTGCAAATCAGTTAAGGAAATATGAGAGCCCGAAAGCAAAGAGGGGAGATGAAAGGGCCATTGGCATAATATTGTCATGGCTCCTCAATGATAAAAATAAAAAAGGTTACTATAAACGCTTACTTGCTCCCGAAGCTTTGGATAATCCTTTTTTAGCTAAAGCAAAAAGCCTGGCTAATGGAAATTGGCTGCTCTCAGGATTGCTTACATCCACCTTAATGAGGCCTTTTTACTACAATGTTGGAAGGATTTACCGGAAACTTAAAATTTATCCTTATTGTTTAAAATCTTACTAAAACAAAACGCTGTTCCAGCGTAGTTTCTGCAAGCTTAAAAAAATTCTCTGGCTCCTTTTTGGACTTACAAAGGGTTTTTGATTGCCAAAAAACTATTTGCTATCCTGCTTTTTCATGCCGATGTCAGTTGGCATCCCATCGAGGCTTTTCAAGTTTTTTTCGACAAGATATTGCCCAAGGCCCTCCTCTCCTTTCGCGGCAGCCCATTCAAAATGAATGTCCCGTTCCCCTATGTAATCGTAAAGAGGAACACCAAAGCCACAGGAAGTTTGAACGAGGTCTATATCCGCAACAATGATCTGTCTTGTGCTGGGATATAACTCGAAATGCTGAGAATATTCTTGCCAATCCTCACTTCCGGGCAACACGGCAAAACCTTTTCCGTAAAGGCGAAGAATATTTGGAGAACTTTCAAAAGAACAGAACATCATTGTAATGCGGCCATTCTCCAAAGTATGCGCCGAGGTCTCATTGCCGCTGCTTATGAGGTCCATATATGCGACTTTGTTAGGGGACAATACCTTGAAAGAATCCAAACCTTTTGGAGAAAGATTTACTCGTCCGTCTGCGCTCAATGGAGCGGTTGCCACGAAAAACACATGCTGTCTTTGTATAAAATCATTTTGAGCTGATTTTATACTTTCGTAAAGTTTACCCATGCTGTTTTAGAATAAAGTTAAATAGGATTATCGGAGAACCGTAAAGTTGCTTATTGATTGATTTAAGATTAGCGTTCGGTTGCAATTCAGCGTAGGTAATCAATCCGTTGCTACCCCAGTTTTGCAGCCATTGATTTTGATCTTCAAATATTTTAAACGGAGTCAGCCAGCCGAATTTAAAAGAGACATTTTCCAGAAGGTTCTCTATCACGCCGGAAATAGTATAATCCTGTTTGTTATCTACACGAAGTGTCTTTCCTATCACATTGTCGGAGCCAAAGAACTTAGCTGCCATGGAATGTGAGATGACGACTGAATGCAACTCCGAAAAAGCTTTCGAAGCATTACCTTACAAAAACTTCAGCTGAAACATTGTCAAAAATGCTCACATCTCTACAACAACCTTATCCATTAATAAAATCTATCCTCTTTCCAATTACGCGGGTTGGTTAAAATATATTTTGATATTCGCACGAATTCGTCGTGGCTGCGAATAATGTGATCATGAAAACGCGCCTGCCATCCAAATTCAAGGTTTAATTTTTTCGCATGCGTGGTCACAGAAGATTTAAACCCACGTACAATGGAACCCAAATTTTTTGATTGCGGACCGAATTTGTTTGCGGTGGGCGTGGGGTTTGCCGTAGAGACGCGATGCATCGCGTATCTAACATCACCATCGTCACCACCAACGATACCGCTATCGCGTCTATTAAATTCATTTTCTCCAATCATCATTATTCCATGAAAATGATTTGGCATGACAACAAATTCACCTAATTCCAGGTTCATATCCCTCCTTATCCCGGGCGTTTTAATCCATTCAGAATTTGCGACAGATCCGAGGATGTTCAAATGCATTTCATTATTTCTTATTTCTCCAAAATAATGTTCTCGGTTTTGGGTGCATATGGTAACAAAATAAAATCCCGGTGATCCATAATTCCAATTTTGCAATCGGGATGATGGTATCCTGTATTTATTTTGAAATTTTCCATCACAATTGATTTGGGCCTTGGCGTTGGTTCATCGTAGACACGCGATTGGGGTTTACACCAAAATATTTTCCGTAACAGTTTGCCCATCCAACATGCGAATGATGCGGTGACTATACCTTGCATCATGTTCCGAGTGGGTAACCATTATGATTGTAGTTCCTTGTTCATTGAGATCGGTGAGTAACTCCATCACCTCATTTCCATTTGCAGAATCCAGGTTTCCTGTCGGCTCATCGGCAAGTATTAATTTCGGATTGTTAACCACTGCTCTTGCTACGGCTACACGTTGCTGCTGTCCACCGCTGAGTTGCTGAGGGTAATGGTTTCGACGATGCATGATCTGCATTTTATCCAGCACTTTTTCAACCCGAACTTTTCTTTCGTCGGCTTTTACCCCAAGATAAATTAGCGGTAACTCTACGTTTTCGAAAACTGTCAGCTCATCGATGAGGTTGAAACTTTGAAACACGAAGCCGATATTCTTTTTGCGCAGGTCGGCTCTCTTGCGCTCGTTGAAATTGGCGACCTCAATTCCATTGAAAAGAAAACTGCCGTCATCAGGGTCGTCGAGCAATCCTACAATATTCAATAAGGTTGATTTTCCACAACCCGAGGGGCCCATCACTGCGACAAATTCTCCTTCTTTCACCTCGAATGAAAGCTTGTTCAACGCTACAGTTTCTACTTCTTCCGTGCGATAAATTTTCTCCAGATTAGAAATCTTGATCATTTTTTTGTTTTTAAGATTTGATCTTCTTTGTTTTTAAATTTTAATCATAAAACTTTCGAATGGGCGTACATTCCTGGTTTGCATTATTTCAGCTTTAACCCTGCCCGCTTTTATACAACTTTTCAAAAGCTTGTTTCGACTCAGTTCGCATATTTTATTTTCACTCTGTATTGAAAAAGACAGAAAACAAAAGAATGCGATCGTCGCCAGGCGTAGAAAAATGATCTTGTTCATAACAGTTGATTTGTATTTAGAAATGGGTTTTAGGGTTAAGGTTTTAGGGTTGAGTCCTCAATCGTTTAGTCATTCTCTTTACTATTTATTTTTTCTTAAAATAGTTTTAAGCTGCATCCTGATACATTTTCAGGGAATTGGAAAAATGATCTTTTCATTTATTAAAAATCTTCCAAACACCTTACACCTAATACCGCACAGCTTTTCCTACTCATTCTTCAATACCAATTCCTGCATATCTCCATAATTCTCATAACTGGAGGTCACTACTTTATCGCCTGGCTCGAGGCCGGAAATCACTTCATAATAATCCGGGCTTTGCCTTCCCAACTGCAGATCTACCCGATATGCCGTCTTTCCATTTGCTGCAACTTTAAAAATCCAGTTGCCGCCCGTCTGCTGATAAAACCCGCCACGGGGTAATAAAATAGCCTGGGTCTCATCACTCAAGGCGAGTCCAATTTGCAAGGTCTGACCGCGTCTTATGCCCTGTGGCACTTCATCAACAAACTCCATATCCACCTGGAAGCGGCCGTTAGTAACCTGCGTATATATTTTTTTTATTACCAAAAGATAATTTTTATTATTGAAATCAAAATCGCCCTTTAGTCCTAAAAAAATGCGCGAAATATAATGTTCATCAATATCCACTCTCACCTTAAAGCCGCTCATGACGTCGATTTGGCCAAGACGTTCTCCTTTGTTCTTTGATTGCCCGATCTCTGCATCCAGCGAAGTAAGCTGCCCGTCGATAGGAGCTCTCACAATCAGGTCACCCACTTTTTGCCTCATTACATTCAGCGCATTTTGTGATCCTTCAAAAGACTGCCTTGCCTGTTTTAACTGTTGCTCTGTTGAAACAGAGTCCTGTTGCAGAATCTTATCAGTCAGTTTTTTCTTTTCAAGCAAATAATTATAATCATTCAAAGCCTTCTGATACTCTTGTGAGCCAATCACTTTTTGCTCAAAAAGATGTTTATCAAGTTTATAAAGGCGTTCAGCTTCTTTTAACTGGCTTTCCACATCCGTCATTTGATTGAGCTTGCTAACTGTATTTTGCTGAGCGGCATTTTTAGAAATTTGCATCTGAGTAAGGAGGTTGTACACGTTGGTTTCCTGTGTTACAAGGCCAAGTTGAAGATCCGTATTGGAAAGCCTTAAGATCGGCTGGCCTTTCTTCATCATCGCACCGTCATCCACAAACTTCTCTTCCACCCTTCCACCCTCTATTGCATCGAGGTAAATCGTTGTCAGCGGAAGAACAACACCATTGACCGGAATAAATTCCTTAAACGGACCCTTCTTTATCTCGCTGATCGTTATTCTTTCCGTGTCTACATTTAACCTGCTTTTCCCGGAAGTAAAATAGTAGCTGGCAACAATTAACAGCACAAGGGCTGAAATGCCCCCAATCGTTAGCATCCTTTTTTTGGACCATTTTTTCTTTGCAATTACTCTATCCACGATGTGATTTTATGTATTTAGTTTCTGCAGAACTTCCATCACCCTTCTTTTTTCGACTGAGAAAATTCTTGTCTTTGTCATCTATTCTATCAACACGGTGCCATGTTTTAACGTTGATGATTGTCAATAAGTTACAGGAAATTGAAGGCTGGAGTTGTTCCTTGGTGATACAACAGGTGTACGATTTTGATACAATGTCAAGAAAGGCTTGATGACTTAAATGTTGCCTTGCCAATGGAGAAGCTAAAGAGAGAATGAAAACAATGATCAGGATTTTTTTTAATGAAGACCGCAAACAACGTTGCGCGAATTTATTTTAGAAGCCCTTGAAGTTGTAAAAAATGCGGATCAGTATTACGATTAAAAAAGGTCAAACAGTCACTTAATAACTTTATACAATTCCTGATAAGTCCAAACATTTCCCTTCACAAAAAAATCAAATGTTCTCTCCCAATCTTCTCCATTTCCCCAGCCTATCATTGAAGAAATAATTTTCGTTTTTCCATCGCCGCTATCTTCGAATTGAATTAGTTCCTGCAGATTTCCGTCTTCATTTTGCACCGATGCTGGAAAATTATCATTGAGCTTCACTTTTAAAGTCAGCAATTCTTCCTCTAAATAATTTGTGATACCAAGCGTTATAGATGTGCTGTCATCAAGTGATGCATTCTTGTTATAATTTGTAATAATGAAGCCGCCTGTTTTTAGATCAATATGAGCCAACGGCGCAATCCATTTCTGCAAAAGTTCATCCCTGGTAAAATATTGCCATGCCGTTTTTTTATCAACAGGAACTGTCACCTCAAGCCGCAAAACTTTTTCCCCTGATGGGGTAACATACGAAGTGTTTGTTACGACCTGGCCGTTACTGTTGTATGCACAAAGAGTAATGCATATCGAAAAGCACAATTTTAGCAATGTCATTGGAACGATTTGGAAATAAAATTAACTGTAAAGAATCAGCAACTGGATACTATTATTTAAATGGAAACTTTTGAGTCTTTGCAGATCTGAAAGTCATTTTTCAATTTCGCTTAAATCCAAAAGCAAACATTGAGTGCCCGCTTTTGATACAGTTTCCACGATGTAAATTTCATAAAAATTTAATTGCCATGCTTTTACATTTATGGTATAATTTCAGCGGTAATGAACTGATCGGACCAAAACATCTTCAGAAAGCTTTAGATCAAAACATAAACAATTCCAAAAACTGATGATACTCAAAAATGCCAGCGTATTAATTATAGATGACGACACTGATGTATTGACGGCAGTAAGATTATTGCTGAAAACAGACGTAAAAGAAGTAGTGACGGAAAAAAATCCGGAGAATATAAGATGGCTGCTATCCAAACAATCTTTCGATCTTATTCTCCTTGACATGAACTTCATGAGTTCAATCAACACCGGCAATGAAGGAATATTTTGGTTGAAAAAAATAAAAGAGTTTGGCTCACAGGCATGCGTCATAATGATTACGGCTTATGGAGACATCGATCTTGCGGTGCGTTCTCTCAAAGAGGGTGCTGCGGACTTCGTGATCAAACCATGGCACAATGAAAAACTAATCGAGACAATAAAGGAAACGCTCAAAACGCAGGGAAAATCCAGAAGCGCCGGATCTGCTACAACAGGTTCAGTTATCGGAAAAGAAATGCTGGGGCAATCTGACGTGATGAAAGATATCTTTTTTAAAATTGAAAAGATTGCTCCAACTGATGCAAATATTCTCATTCTTGGCGAGAATGGAACCGGGAAAGATTTAGTGGCGAGAGCAATACATGAGCAATCCAATCGTGCCGCAAAGCCTTTTGTAAAAGTGGATGTTGGAGCGTTGACGGAATCACTTTTTGAAAGTGAATTATTCGGGCACAAAAAAGGTGCATTTACCGGGGCCGCAGAAGACCGTGCCGGAAGATTTGAAGCGGCGAGCGGAGGCACTTTATTTCTTGATGAAATTGGAAATATCACATTGCAGCAGCAGGCAAAGTTGTTGAGTGTTTTACAAAACAGGCAGGTGACAAGATTGGGAAGCAACCAAGCCATCGAAATCGATATCCGCCTGATATGTGCCACCAACCTGCAAATTTCAGAGCTGGCTAATGAAAACCGTTTTAGAAAAGATCTTATTTACCGGATCAATACCGTGGAAATTGTACTTCCTCCATTGAGAAAAAGAGGTGACGACATTGTTAAGCTTGCGAAACATTTTGCAAAAATGTATGCTGACAAATATTTGAAGCCTCAGCCAATATTTGATTCGAAAGCCATTGATAAGTTGAAGGACTACCTGTTTCCGGGAAATGTTCGTGAGCTGCAATACACAATGGAGCGGGCTGTTATCATGGCAGAAGGTCCTGAACTTACAGCGGCTGATTTAATTTTTTCACCAATTGAATCTGCATCTCTGCAAGAATCAGAAACGCTGGATATGAATTTAAGTACCGTAGAAAAAAATACAATTCTTCGCGTAATAGAAAAGCACAATGGAAATATCAGCCGCGCAGCAAAGGAGTTAGGGCTTACCAGGACTGCACTTTACCGGAGATTGAGCAAATATGATATTTGATCAATGATTAAGAAATTAGAATACCGGATTATCATCAGGATAGCGCTGCTGTTCATAACGCTATTTACGTCAGCATTTCTTTTATTGCAGGGTTGGCATTTTTACCAGTTACTTATCGTTCCGGTTGTTATTTACCAGTTGATAGAACTTTACCGGTTTCAACACAAGTCGCAGGAGGAGATCATGCAATTCGTTGAATCAATTCATTACCGTGATTTTTCAAGGTATTTTGATGTAAAGCACGCTCCTGCTGAACTGCAGACTATGCGTGAAGGCTTCAACCAGATAAATACAACCTTCAAAATTATCAGCAAGGAAAAAGAAACGCAGTATCAATATCTGCAAAAAATTCTTGAATTAGTTCAAACAGGAATTCTGTCTTATGAAGCCGAATCAGGTGAAGTAATGTGGATGAATGAATCCCTGAAACAACTGCTGCAACTGCCATACCTGAAAACAATCCATTCACTGGCCAGGCGGGATAATGACTTGTACAATGATATTGTGGCGTTAAAGGCTGGAGAGGGAAAAGTAAGTAAAGCCCATATCGATAAATCGTCAATTAAGGTTCTTCTATCTGCAACAGCCTTTGCTACAGAAGGTAAAATATTCAAGCTGATCGCGTTTCAGAACATCAATGAGGCGCTGGATGAAAGTGAATCACAGGCATGGCAGAAATTGCTTAGCGTGATGACTCACGAGATTATGAATTCCGTGGCGCCGATCTCGTCGCTTGCAGACACATTGAAAAACAGGCTGGAAAAATCTGTGGAGCACATGACCACAAAAACAGGCGCTGTTCACGATCTTGAATTGGGAATTGAAACAATAAAAAGACGAAGCGAGGGTTTATTGAAATTTGCCGAAACTTACCGGAACTTAAATAAAATCACGACGCTTAATTTGAATAAAATCTATGTAAGAGATTTATTCGAAAGCCTGTACCAACTCATGCAACCAACATTAGAGCAGAAAAATATCGAGATGGATATTGTATTGAAAGACACCGGGCTCGTGTTGCACGCTGACACAAACCTGGTAGAACAGGTATTGATAAATCTTGTGGTAAATGCAATGGATGTGGTCAAGGACAGACCCGAGCCTACCATCATTTTGTCAGCAAGCGCCCTTAACAATAAGAAAGTGATCCTAAAAGTTTCCGACAACGGACCAGGGATGTCGGAAGAAGTACTCGATAAAATATTTATTCCATTTTTCAGCACAAAGAAGAATGGAAGTGGCATTGGCCTCAGTCTGTGTAAACAAATTATGATGTTGCACAAAGGAAGCATTCATGTGCAATCTAAGGAAGGAGAAGGTACGGCTTTCACACTGCAATTTTAACCCGATGGTAAAGTAAAAATCCGTCTTAGTTTTCTATCTGCTGAATTCCTGTCTTTGTGAATTGAATCTTTTGTTGCCTGTACAAATTACCCGTGGTCATCTTAAATGTCTTCTTGCTCATTCCGAAAAAAGCGTAAATATCTTCCGGCGAAGATTTGTCATTATAAGGAAGGTATCCGTCGTTTTCCTTTAGAAGTCTCATCACTTTTTCCGTTTCGTCCTCAACCCTGCTGTAGCCGGCCTTTCCGGCAGACACGTCGATTTTATTTTCCGGTAAAATATTCTTGACAAAACCTTTGAAGCGATCTCCAATTTCTATATTGCGATAGACCTCATTGAAATGTAACATTCCCTTGTACCTGTTATTAATGATCATTTCGTAGCCGATATCAGTTTTGCGGTACACCAGCAGGTCGACTTCATCCATCACCTTTACCTGCAATTCTTCATTTGATAAAAAACTTTCCAGGTATTCGGTGGCGGCTATCCTGCCGGTTTTTTCATCCATCACAATCTTAACGAGGTATTCTCCATTCACCCGCATGAAGCTTTGCATTTTAGA
>JBBSPT010000002.1:0-21859 GCA_038258515.1 Chitinophagales bacterium
AGTAGCTTTTGAATGTTGATAAACATCTGCATTGACAACATCAATATCAAAACACCTACACCGAGGCCAATATATCCCACCCATTTTGAAAATGTACTTTTTTGAGTGATGAGTAAGGGTTGTATGTTTTTATAATTTAGAGTCATTTAGATAACGGGCTGAGATGTTTTTGTTTTTGAAGTTTGAGTTTAGGATTGCGGGTAATTTTTTTTATAACATCAGAATATTTTCTCCTTTAAGAAAATCCAGTTCCTTTAAATCTGCAAAAACCATTGCTGCATTGCGTTTCTCGCATTCTTCGTAAATAAGCTTGGTTGCTTTTTGCCTGTTCGCATCATCGAGGTGACTGAAGGGCTCATCTAATAATAAAAACTCAAAGGGCTGAAGTAGTGAACGAATAATTGCGATACGTTGCTGTTCGCCATAGCTACAATTTTTTGCTGGTTTGCCGAGCGTTGGACGTATTCCTAATCTTTCGGCCATTGTATCAATGGCATCTTCGGGATGGTATGGATCAAGCATTCTTTTTATTTCAAGATTTTCTCTCGCAGTTCTGCCAGGGAATAACCTCAGATCCTGGAATATAATGCTGATCTTATTTTGCCTTAATGACGAAAAGCCTTCCGGGGAAAGCTTTCTCGCCTCTTCATTGTCGTAAAGGATGTCTCCTGAATAGTCGTTCCTTAACCCGTAAATAAAATGTATGAAAGAAGTTTTTCCACTCCCTGATGGTGCCACCACATGCAGGTGTTCATTTCTGTTTATCACTATGTGCTGACCCCACACCTGCGATCCTTCTGTTTTTTCTTTTTCAATAAAACCAGGTACTACATTTCGCAGTTGTATCTGCATATTTACTTTTTATAAAGTCCGGGTTTTTTAATGACCGATTGTATCTATCGGCGGTGGCATCAACATTGAATCAGTCATTTCCTGGTCAGATTTTTTTCTTTCTATTTTCGCCAGTGCAGCTTTTGATATTTTGTCAAAATACTGATTTAGTTGGTTGAGACTATTAACAGATTGATCAACTAAATTGATATCGGTATTCGCTACTATTGCGCCATCTTTAAATTCTCCTCCGGTGAAAAAAACATTCTTCCAGAGTTTTAGGCTTTCATCTATCATGATTTTTGCGTTATCATCTGCCTTGGAGACATCAGCGCCTGCGACAGATAAAATTTTATGAATATCCACGAAGAACCCTATCGGATGACCGGTAAGTTTATCATGAAAGTCAAATTTATTCTTGCTTCCTTTTAAGAATTCGTTTACCATATTTTGATCGCTACCCACAGCAAATGTCTTGTCGTTGAGATTGAATTTAATGTTATCTGTGTTGCTCAATTGTCCACTGATAGTTTTACCGGCTTCCATCAGTTTTTGAAAACTTTGTTTGTCTCCAATTCCAACAGAAAAAATATAGTTTAAGTCAGGCCGGATATTAAAACTGCTCTGCGAATTGCCCTGATCGTCTATATAATTCATCGAGTCAGTCTTCATTTTCAAATCAGTTAACGCAACCATCAGATCTCCATTATTTGCACTTACAAAATCATCAATGCTAAAACCCATTTTACCTATGAAAGCGTTCAGAAATCCATCTAATCCTGACATTGTGAGCAATTGCTTTAATCCTTCAGGCTTATAATTCATGGCAAATACAAGTGCAACATCCTGTGAAGGAATGCTGCTGATCATATCGCCGTTCAGTTTGTTTCCTTCATACTTTTTCAGGAAACTGCTAAAATCTTTTCCAGCATAACTTTTTTGCTGCACGTTCACTTTTCCGTCTTCAAAGTTGACCGTGTAGGTACTGATGTTATCTTTAAAAAATAAATCAAGTTTAAGCATACCGAGCATTCCAAGGCCCGCATTATTTTGTACGAGTTCTTCATAATTTATCCAGGCATGAATATCGCCATTATCTGAAATAAGGCTTGCATACCTCTCATTTTTTTCAAGACTACTGTCAGATTTTAAAGAGAATAAATTTTTGCAAAAAGATGACATTGAAACTGTGCTCATAGATGACATTCCCATGCCAGGCTGCTCATTGTCTTCGCCGGCATTTACGGGTTGAATTGAGTTGCTGTTGAGCACATAGGCAAAACGTTTGTCATTCCACCCTACAACACTTTTTCCTCGGAGTATAAACAAATTTACTTTTTCATTTTTTGTGACCGTGGCAGAAGGGTCGAGATTTTTATTGAACTCTGCAAATGCTTTTTCATCTTTCAAACTTCCTTCAAAACCGAGGTTATAGCTATTGCCTGTCACGGGCTGAGCAAAGAATACAATATTACCTTTTGGATCGATTCCACTTTTTTCTGGATCGTCCATCAATTTTCTCATCCAATCCGCTGTGCCTTCATCTGCATAAAAATGCTTGAACCAATTCGTTTGTTTGATTTCGTCCCAGGAAAGTTTATCGTTAAGAGAACTGGTATTTAATGATGCGACAAAAACGGCATTCTTCGGGATCATTTTTCCTTCATCATTGCTTTTGCTGCAAGACGAAAATATAAACGCTGCTATGAAGGCGAGAAGGCAAGATCTGATAAACGTGTTCATATAAAGATTGATTTTTTGTAAAAGCTTTTATTTCGGTAATTCAAAACGGGCAGGTGATGACCCCCATTAAATGCCGGACAAGATTATTGAAAAGTATGGACTCTTTCTGCAAAATAGCTGCAAAGTTTTATGAGTGGTATCTCTTCCTGCTGCCCGGTGTTAAGATTCTTTATTACACTGATCTGTTCTTTGATTTCCTCGGATCCGATGATAATTGCAAAAGAAATATTCTTTTTTGTAGCGTATTTAAATTGTTTGTCAAGTTTGGCAGCTTCATAAAAAAGTTCTGCGCTTATTCCGGCTTCGCGAAGAAGTTGCATCTCCCTGAACGCAACCCTGCTTTCTTCTTCACCAAGATTCATAAAAAGAACCGATGTGGCCTGTTTAATATTTCCAGGAAAGAGATTTAGTTCATCCATTACATCATATATCCGGTCTACGCCAAAGCTGATGCCCACACCGGGAATATTTGGCAATCCGAACAGCCCGGTTAAATCGTCATAGCGCCCGCCGCCGCCAATGCTTCCCATCTCTACACCACATGCTTTCACTTCATAAATGATTCCTGTGTAATAATTTAATCCGCGGGCAAGCGTAAAATCCAGTGATACATTTTTTAAGTCACTCGCTGAATTTATATAACTGAGAATAAAGCGGAGTTCTTCAATCCCCTTTTTTCCGTCGTCCGTTTTGCCCAAAATGGTTTCAATTGAATTTAATTTTTCTTCATTATTTCCCGAAATAGCAAGGTAACCGCGTATCGTGGCGATTTGAGTATCATCAAGTCCGTTTGTTTTAAGTTCATCGGCAACTTTATCAATTCCAATTTTATCGAGCTTGTCAATGGCCACTGTAACAGACGTGAGGTCACCTGCATTGCACACTTGCGCAAGCGCTGAAAGCAATTTTCTGCTGTTGATCTTTATCTCCACCTCCATTTTGAGCCGCTTAAAAACAGCACGGTATATATTCACGAACTCAACATCGCTTAAGAGAGATCTACTGCCTGCCACATCCGCATCGCACTGATAAAATTCTCTGTAGCGTCCTTTCTGGGGACGGTCCGCCCGCCATACAGGCTGCATTTGATACCGTTTGAAAGGAACAGTTAGTTTGCCGAAGTTCATTGCAACGTACCGGGCAAAGGGAATTGTCAGGTCATAACGAAGCGCTCTTTCGGTAATACCTTTATCATTTTTGCCGGCGAGAATAGAATCAAAACTCTTTCTTACTTCATTTTCCTTTGCCGGATTGTCCAGTCCGTTGTTAAGAATTTTAAATATTAATTTATCTCCTTCATCTCCATATTTGCCTGTTAGGGTATCAAGATTTTCAAAGGCCGGTGTTTCCAGGGGTTCAAAACCATACAATTCGAAAACTGTTCTGATATTATCAAGAATAAACTTTCGCTTGCGCATGGTTGATGCGTCAAAGTCACGGGTTCCCTGTGGTATGGATGGCTTCATTTATATTTCCGGCTTTTTTTTTGCAGACAAAAGTAGGATTTTAGAAGTAAGGTTACAGAGCGCGCTGGTTGTTGAAATTTCAGGACAAAATCAACGAGAGAATCTTCAACGGTGGAATCGGTATGGAAAAAAATCTGAATCGCATCTTAACTTTTTTAAGCTGGCAGCATATTGGGGCATGGGGTTCCGGTTCTTTTATGAAAAATTTACAAACATTGTTTGCAACACGATTCTTTGAAGAAGCGTCTGGATTTTGGGTGGACAGCTTTTGCATGTCAAAATTTTGTAGCTGAGATTAAAGCAACACAGTTTCGCAAAACTATGCAGCGTTGACATAAAATAGAAACAAAATAACCTGCATCTTTTATTATCGTTCCTATGGTTTAGAATTCGAAGGACGTGAACCAACACATTTGATTTTCTTATTACGGTTTTTTAGGGCAAATTCTTGATTTTAATTTTATCTTGCCAACCCAGTAAAAATGAAAATATGAGTCTTGAAGAATTTGAGAACACTCCGGATCCCAAAACGAAGCGATACGTTCAGATGAAAAGTATCCTGGACTTTGGAATGGGCATCATGTACATTGGGGTGGGCATCGTGATATTTTTTGCCAGGGAACTGCACCTTTTTACAAATTTTACGGACAGTACGCTGGCCAAAGTATTTGCAGTGTTGGTAATAATTTATGGCTCCTGGAGAATTTATCGCGGAATAAAAAAAGATTATTTTAAAGAAAGATGAAGAAAGGAGGTACGATATGGATGTATTTGTTGGTCACAGGCTTGTTTGCGACTCTGCAGGGCTGCCACCCGGAAAGTGCGCGGACTGATCTCGATTCTACAGAATCCGGGACGATACATATTAGTGTTGATGAATCCTTCAAGCCGGTCATTGATTCGGAGATACAGGTGTTTGAAGCTTTGTATCCGAATGCTCATATCATCGCTCACTATAAACCGGAAGCGGAGTGTTTTAAAGATCTGATAAAAGATAGCACCCGGATGATCATCGTTACGAGAGGGCTATCGCCGCAAGAAGAGAAATTTTATAAGGATAGTTTGTCTTATTCACCCACATGGTCAAAAGTAGCAAATGATGCAATAGCGGTTATCTTAAACAATGATGATAAGGATTCATTGTTCACTATGAACGAGCTTCGCGGTATTCTCAGCGGCACCACGGGCGACACCCAGGTTGCAGTGTTTGATGGTCTTAAAGAAACAAGTACCGTCCGGTTCGCGATAGATTCTATTTTGAAAGGTGCGCCTCTTAATCCTAAAAAAGTGTTCGCAGAAAAAAATAGCCAGGCGGTTATTGACTATGTTGCAAAGCACAAGTCTGTATTGGGTTTCGTAGGCGTAAGCTGGATTGGCAATAAAGAAGATACGTCACAGTTGAGTTTCCTGGAAAACGTCAGGATTGCTTCGCTGGAGTGTACTTGTCCGGAGAAGTCGTTTGTAAAACCTTACCAGGCCAATATTATGAGACGGAGATATCCGCTTGTCCGGGGATTGTATTACATTTTAAAAGAAAACTATAACGGACTCGGATCGGGATTTGCCAACTTTTTGGAATACGAAAAAGGACAGTTGATATTCAGGCGTGCTTATCTGGGTCCTGCAAAAATGAGCTTTACAGTAAGAGAAGCTGTTTTAAATTCACAATAAATAATAACTTTAACAACTTTAGAAAATTCGAAAAAATGAAAAAAATCAGTCTTTTTGTGTCTTTGATGTTGGTTGCCAGCGTGTTGTTCGCTCAAAGCATAGATGAGGGGAAAAAGTATTTAAACTACGAGAGATACACAGGTGCCCAGGACGTTTTCAGCAAACTGCTAACGGCGGACCCAAACAATGTTGAAGCAGCCTATTGGCTTGGACAAACCTACCTTCAAAACCAGGACACACCGGATTCACTGGCTGCGAAGGAATTGTACCAAAAAACATTGCAGGCAAATCCTAATTCTACCTTGATGTTGGTTGGAATGGGTGAGATAGATCTGATGGAAGGCAGGAAGGATGAAGCCCGGAATAAATTCGAGGCGGCAATCAGCTCAACGAAAAAAAGGGATCTTCCCGATATCTTGCTCCCCATTGCAAGGGCAAATATTGATACGAGAAATGGGGATACCCAATATGCTATTCAAAAACTGAACGAAGCCGCTGAAAGAGACAAAAAGAATCCTGCCATTCAAATAGCTCTTGGAGATGCATATAGAAAGCTGATTGATGGCGCGAATGCTACTATTGCCTATCAAAATGCTATAGTGATGGATCCTTCCAATGCAAAGCCTTCATTTATGATTGGAAGAATTTATGAAACCCAGGGGTATGGGCAGGAGAACATTTACATGAAATATTACAACGATGCTATCGCTGCAGATTCAAATTATGCTCCGGTTTACTATTGGCTGTACGATTATTATTACAGGCGTGATGTCAATAAGGCAAGGGAATACTTAAGCAAATACATCGCTCATTCCGATGCCGATTCTAAAAATTGTTATGCAGAGGCATCACTTTTTTATGTATCACAATTATACCAGCAGGCAATTGACAAAGCAGATCAATGCATTAGCAGTCCCGGACAAAAAATATTTCCGAACTTGTACGGTTTGAAGGCCTACTCTTATGACAAATTAGGGGACTCTGTAAATGCGAAAAAATATTTTGAAGAATTTTTTGAGAAAGTGAATCCAGATAAGATTGGTCCAAACGATTATGCAACCTATGGAAGGATTCTTCTAAGTTTCCCCGACACGGATTCACTGGCAGCTATCTACGTTCAGAAGGCAATCGATCTTGACACTATTCCTGCCAACAAACTTGATTACGTGAAGTCCACTGCAGCAAGCCTGGTAAAGAACAAGGAATATGTTAAGGCTGGCAATTGGTACGAAAAGATCTTGACTTTAAAGCCAGATTATGGAAAGGTTGATCTTTACTATGCCGGGTACAATAATTATCGTGGTGGAGATTATGTTAAGGCGGATTCCATTTTCGGCTTATACATGGAAAAATATCCAGAAGACGCTTTCGGTGCTTACATGAGAGCCCGCGCGGCAGAAGGTATTGACACTGCAGGCGTGGATCAACTTGCAAAACCTTATTATCAAAAGGTGATCGCCATTTATGATACCGCTAATGATAAGTCAACGGTGAAAGATTATATCATTCCGGCTTACAGGTATATGGTAGCGAACAGCTACAACATTAATAAAAATGTGGACAGTGCATTATTTTATAATGAGCATATTTTATTGATTGATCCCACGGATCCCACAGCGATCAAAACAAAAGAAGCGTTGATGGGTGTGACAGTGAAAGAGAAGACTAAAACCGATGGTGATGAAGTGAAGGAAAAAACCAAGAGCGAAGGAATGAAGGTAAAGACGAAGAACGGCCAGGTGAAGGTGAAAAGTAAATAGAAAATTAAAAATTGATAAAAGCCCGGACATGATCCGGGCTTTTTCTTTTCAACTTGTTTAAACTTCTTTTACATTTGATTGTACTGCTTTAAAGAAGATCGTTCTTATGGATTATTGACTATGCTGTAGTATTTTTGCTGATAATAATATTGATTTTTAATGAATCTCTTTTTATTACAAGCCTCGTCAGGATTAAACAGTACATCTGACTATTTCCCCATTGCGATTCAGCTTTTATTTGCAATAGCTCTTCTGGGGTTGATGATCGGTGGAACCCATTTGTTAGGGCCAAAGAGGCAGACAGCAGACAAGCTCGAGAATTTCGAAAGTGGAATTGAATCCCGTGGAAATGCACGTCGGCCCATGGCGGTCAAATATTTTCTTGTTGCCATCTTATTTGTTCTGTTTGACGTAGAGGTGATTTTCTTCTATCCATACGCCGTTAATTTTCGGGAGCTGGGATGGCACGGTTTTGTCGCCGTTTTAATGTTTACGGGATTTTTCCTTGCCGGCTTTCTATATTTAATAAAGAAAGGAGCTTTGGATTGGGAAGAATAATCATTTAAGAGTGAAAATGTCAAAGTTCAAACTTTGAATCAAACACAAATTTTTAAATAACCAGATATCATGCCTCGTCCGGTACAATTTAATATAAAAAAGAAACCTTTAGAAACCCCGATTTCGATGGGAAATGCTCCTGATGGCTATGAGGGCGCTGGATTTTTTGCATCAAAACTTAGCGATGTTGTTGGCCTTGCCCGTAAAAACTCTATTTGGCCTTTGCCTTTTGCGACAAGTTGTTGCGGAATAGAATTTATGGCGTTAATGGGTTCTCATTACGACCTCGCCAGGTTCGGTTCGGAGCGTGTTAGCTTTTCTCCAAGACAGTGTGACTTGCTGATGGTGATGGGAACTATTGCAAAGAAAATGGCGCCGATTGTAAAGCAGGTTTATCTCCAAATGGCAGAACCACGCTGGGTGCTGGCAATGGGTGCTTGCGCAAGCAGCGGTGGAATTTTTGACACATATTCTGTGCTTCAGGGGATTGACCAGATAATACCAGTAGATGTTTACGTGCCCGGATGCCCTCCAAGGCCAGAGGCCGTGTTGGACGGGTTTATGAAAGTGCAGGAGCTTGTTGGCAAAGAAGATTTACGAAGAAGGGATTCCGAACGTTACAAAGAGTTGATGGAGAGTTACGGGATACAATAAACAAAAACAGAAAGGTTTATTTGGTGCTGACTTTTCATATTGAATGACTAATGAATATGGTATTAACTAATGAAATAATAAAGAATCGGCTCAGTGAAAAGTTTGGAGAAGAACTAAAAGGCTGGGAAGAGCCATATGGTATGCTTACGTTCCAGTCCGATAAGAATCTAAATCTCAAAGTCCTTCAATTTCTATATGATGATCCCGAATTAGGATTCAGATTTATGACTGATTTGTGTGCTATTCACTACCCAAAAAATATCGGTGCTGAGTTAGCAATCGTATATCATCTTCATAATCTAATCGATAACGTCCGCATCCGCTATAAAATCTTTACTGATATTGGTGAGCCTGATGTTTTCAGCGCTTCGGCTTTGTATTCTGCAGCAAACTGGATGGAGCGTGAGACCTACGATTTTTATGGCGTAAATTTTATCGGTCATCCTAATCTGAAAAGAATTCTGAACGCTGATGAAATGAATTACTTCCCGTTGAGAAAAGAATATCCCCTGGAAGATCAAATGAGGACTGACAAAGACGACGAAATGTTTGGGCGAAAATAAAAGAATTCTACAATTTGAATTGAATGAGTGAACATGTAAAATTACCCGAAGGAAGTGTTGAGAAGCAAACGACCACGCTGAACCTCGGCCCCACACATCCGGCAACTCATGGTGTATTTCAAAATATTATTGAATTAGACGGGGAACGAATTGTCAGCGCTGATCAGACTGTAGGTTACATCCACAGGGCTTTTGAAAAGATTGCTGAGTTTCGCCCACTATACCAGATCACCCCACTTACCGATAGGCTTAATTATTGCTCTTCGCCGATAAACAATATGGGATGGCACATCACCTGCGAAAGGTTGCTTGGCGTGAAGACGCCAAAACGTGTGGATTATCTCAGAATCATTGTGATGGAACTGGCCAGGATTTCTGATCATTTAATCTGCAATTCAATAGTTGGTGTTGATTCCGGAGCTTATACCGGATTTTTATATGTAATGCAATACCGCGAGCTTATCTACGAAATTTATGAAGAAGTTTGTGGCTCACGCCTTACCACTAATATCGGCAGAATTGGTGGTTTCGAAAGGAACTTCACGGATGTAGCCTTCCAGAAACTCGAAAAATTTATTGCAGAATGGCCTGGAGTGTTGAAGGAGTTCAACAATCTTTTTGTACGCAACCGCATATTTATGGAACGCACTATCGGTGTTGGTCCAATTTCCGCCGAACGTGCTCTTAACTATGGCTTCACCGGCCCAAATCTCAGGGCTGCCGGGGTAGACTATGATGTTCGAATTCACACACCATACAGCAGTTATGAAGATTTTGATTTTACGATTCCCGTAGGAAGTACGGGTGATTGTTATGACCGCTTCCTGGTGAGAGACGAGGAGATGTGGCAAAGCTTGCATCTGATAAAAGAGGCTTATAAAAAAGTTCAGGAATTTAAAGGTGCCGAAGCAGATGTTTTTCATGCTGATGTTCCCGAATATTATTTGCCCGATAAAAAAGATGTATACACAAAGATGGAAGCCCTTATTTATCATTTTAAGATAATCATGGGTGAAATTGAGATGCCTGTAGGGGAAATTTATTCAGCCGTAGAAGGCGCGAACGGTGAGCTTGGTTTTTACCTGATAACGGATGGTGGCAGAGCTCCCTACCGTTTACACTTCAGAAGACCCTGCTTCATTTATTACCAGGCATATTCAGAACTCACAAAGGGCGGAATGCTCAGTGATGCAATTATAACGATGAGCAGTTTAAATTTAATAGCAGGCGAATTGGACGCTTAGAAATTTTTTTATTCGTGATGGGAAAACATGATAAATTGAAATAAAAATAAATGATCGGGCAATTCTCAAATGAAAAATTAGAAAAAGTCAACGAACTGATTTCGCACTATCCTCATGGAAAACAGAAAAGTGCGATTTTGCCGGTATTGCACCTGGCGCAGGAGGAGTTTGGCTGGCTTGACGTCAGTACCATGGATTATGTTGCTTCCCTGTTAGGACTATTGCCAATTGAAGTGTATGAGGTGGCTACTTTTTATTCCATGTATAATTTGAAGCCTGTGGGTAAATATGTTTTTGAAGTATGCCAGACAGGGCCCTGCATGCTAAGAGGAAGTGACGATATTATAAAATACATCCAGGAAAAACTAGATATTAAAAAAGGAGAAACAACGGCCGACGGAATGTTTACGCTCAAAGTGGTTGAATGCCTTGGAGCCTGCGGTTATGCTCCTATGATGCAGTTCGGAAAAACATACCGGGAAAATTTAACGGAAGAAAAAGTGGATGCGATCATTGAAGAAAGCAGAGCTGCCGCAATGGCAAATAACTGATTTGACATTATTATTGAATAATCAATGAGCAAAAAAATACTTTTAGAAAAAGCACATATTAAAGGCATAGAAACTTTTGACGTTTACCGTCGTGAAGGTGGTTACAGGAGTGTTGAAACTGCTTTTAAAATGAAGCCGGACGAAATAGTTGATGAGGTGAAGAGAAGTGGATTGCGTGGTCGTGGTGGCGCAGGTTTCCCTACCGGAATGAAATGGAGTTTTCTCGCGAAACCTGAAGGCGTAGCCCGATATCTCGTTTGCAATGCTGACGAAAGTGAGCCTGGAACCTTTAAGGATCGCTACCTGATGGAATTCATTCCCCATCTTTTGATTGAAGGAATGATTGTGTCATCTTATGCGCTTGGCAGTAATGTATCATACATCTATATCCGGGGAGAGTATGACTGGGTTACAGACATTTTGGAAAAAGCTATCCGCGAAGCAAAACAAAATGGATTCCTTGGAAAGAATATTTTAGGAAGTGGTTTTGATTGCGAAATTTATATGCATCGTGGTGCAGGCGCATACATCTGTGGCGAAGAAACAGCCCTGCTTGAAAGCCTTGAAGGAAAAAGAGGCTTACCAAGAATCAAGCCGCCGTTTCCTGCGGTGAAGGGAGCGTGGGACTGTCCAACGGTGGTCAATAATGTTGAGACGATTGCAGCAGTTGTTCCCGTCATAAACATGGGTGGTGAAAACTATAGTAAGATAGGCGTTGGAAAATCGACTGGAACAAAACTGATTTCTGCATGTGGCAATATTAGCAAACCAGGTGTATATGAAATCGATATGACTATCTCAGTAGAAGAATTTATCTACAGCGATGAATATTGTGGAGGCATTCCGAACGGGAAAAAATTGAAAGCATGCATTCCAGGTGGTTCATCCGTTCCTATATTACCTGCGAATCTTTTACTGAAAACAGCGAAGGGTGAAACGAGGATGATGAACTATGAAAGCCTGGCAGATGGCGGGTTTGCAACAGGTACGATGATGGGGTCTGGCGGATTTATTGTTCTTGATGAAGACCAGTGTGTGGTTCGGAATACCTATACATTCGGCCGGTTTTATCGCCATGAAAGTTGTGGACAATGCTCTCCCTGCCGGGAAGGAACAGGCTGGATGGAAAAGATCCTTTTCAAAATTGAAAATGGAAAAGGAGAAATGAAGGATATCGATTTGCTTTGGGATATCCAGAGAAAAATTGAAGGCAATACTATTTGTCCGCTTGGTGATGCGGCTGCATGGCCTGTTGCAGCAGCCATCAGGCATTTCAGGGATGAGTTTGAGTGGCATGTGTTGAATCCGGAAGAATGTTTGATAAGGAATTATGGGTTGGCTCACTATGCTGATCCGATGGAAGTCGGCGCGATTGCATAACGGAGTTATAATATTCAAATGAGATTATAATGGCTGAAGAACAAAAATTGTTTAAAGTAACTATAGACAACATCACAATTGAAGTTCCCCAGGGTACAACAATATTGAATGCTGCCAGGATGATCGGTGGAGAAGTGGCGCCCCCCGCGATGTGCTATTACAGCAAGCTTGAAGGCAGTGGTGGAAAATGCAGAACCTGTCTTGTAGAAGTTGCATCAGGTTCCACAGCCGATCCCAGGCCAATGCCGAAGTTGCTTGCTTCTTGCAGAACCAATGTGATGGATGGAATGGTAGTAAAGAATATCACAAGTGAAAAAGTGATTGACGCCAGAAACGGAGTTGTGGAATTTTTACTGATTAATCATCCGCTGGACTGCCCGATATGTGACCAGGCCGGAGAATGCTACCTACAGGATCTCAGTTACAGTCATGGAGTGGTTCAAACCCGCTATGAATTTAAAAGAAGAACATTCGTAAGAGAGGATATAGGGCCGTTTATTCAATTGCACATGACGCGTTGTATCCTTTGCTACCGCTGTGTTTATGTAGCGAATCAACTAACCGAGAAGAGAGTACATGGTATCCTAGACCGTGGTGATGTTTCCGATATTTCCACTTATATCTCAAAGGCAATCGACAATGACTTCAGTGGCAACATGATCGATGTTTGTCCAGTAGGAGCACTTACGGATCGGACTTTCAGATTTAAAAACCGGGTGTGGTTTCTTAAGCCGATGGACGCACATCGCGACTGCCCCACTTGCTGCGGAAAGGTTACGCTTTGGAATCGTGGAGATGAAGTGTACCGGATAACGGGCAGGAAGGATCCGTGGGGAGAGGTACAAAGTTTCGACGGGAAGCCAGGATGGATCTGTAATACTTGCAGGTTCGATAAAAAGAAAGCATCTGATTGGGTCATTGAAGGTCCTACAAAAATTGACCGGCACTCTGTGATTTCAGCGAATCATTATGAAGTAAAGGTTAAGCCACCGAATACATTAGTCGACGTATTGAATGGCAGGCAGCCAAAATTGCTGCTTCACATACATGATGTAAGTAACGTAAACAAGCCGGACGTAGAGTTAAGCAGATTACCCGGTCCCGCCACGTCGGTAACCTTTGACGAGCATGACGAAAAAAAAGAAATTCTCGAGACTGAATTAGAAAATATTTTGATAAACGATCACAAGCCGTCGCCACCAAAAAATCAATAGCAAGTATGCCATTATTTCTCAGCTTATTAGTCATTGACTGGGGTTTTTTTACTGAAAAATTAGTGTTGATCGTAGCGGTGGTAAGCGTTTCACTCGTTGTAGCTATGTATTCCACTTATGCAGAACGTAAGGTAGCAGCAGTTTTACAAGACAGAAGAGGACCTAACCGCGCAGGTCCCGGCGGTATTTTCCAGCCACTCGCAGATGGTTTGAAATTATTTTTCAAAGAAGAAATTATTCCAAATTTTTCATCAAAATTTTTGTTTATCCTCGGTCCTTGTCTCGCAATGCTTACTGCTATTATGGTAAGCGCAGTGATACCCTGGGGCAACAAAGTCAATATTTTTGGCCGGGATATACAGTTGCAAGTCGCTGATGTGAACATCGGTATTCTTTATGTATTCGGCGTCGTTAGTTTGGGTGTTTATGGAATCATGATTGGTGGATGGGCGAGCAACAATAAATTTTCTCTCCTGAGCGCTATGCGAGCAGCGTCGCAGATCATCAGCTATGAATTGGCAATGGGCGTTTCCATTATTGCATTGCTAATGATCACCGGCACACTCAGTTTCAGAGATATTGTAAATCAACAAACAGATGGTTGGTGGAATATCTTTAAGCAACCTTTAGGATTTCTGATTTTCCTGATTTGTGCTTTTGCTGAAACAAACCGAACTCCCTTTGACCTTGCCGAAGCAGAGAACGAATTGGTGGGAGGATATCACGTAGAGTACTCATCGATGAAGCTGGGCTTTTATCTGTTTGCGGAATACATTAACATGTTTCTCAGCAGCGCGGTAATGGCGAGTCTTTATTTCGGAGGTTACGATATTCCATTTGTAAACGACGCCAATCTTGTAAGTTCAATCGGGGTGAATTGGATGGCCTTACTTCAGGGTGCAGCGTTCTTTGCTAAGATTATTTGCTTTATATTCCTATTTATGTGGGTGAGATGGACGATCCCAAGATTCAGGTATGATCAATTGATGAATCTTGGTTGGAAAGTATTGTTGCCATTAGCATTGCTGAACATGCTGGTGACAGGAGCATTAATATTATTAAAGCAAAGTCACTGGCATTTTTAAAACATAATAATACTTCTGCGTCAATGCCTGAAGGCTGTAGGGATTGAAATTTATGAGGGGAAATTAAAGCGCGAAAACTGTTAGGGAAAAAGAAGTTGTTGATTTTCAGCAACAAGAAGTTTAAATGATTCCGGATACGTGAAACAAAAAATGAATTAAAATGCAAGCATTAACAGATAGAGTAAAACCGGTTTCCAGGAAACCGATGTCAATTTGGGAACGAATGTATCTGCCTGCCATTTTTAAAGGAATGCTGATTACATTCAGTCATATTTTTAAAAAGAAAGCAACTATAAATTACCCGGAAGTCAAAAGGCCGTTCAGTCCTGTTTTCAGGGGATTACAAATTTTAAACAGGGATGAAGAAGGTCGGGAAAATTGCACAGCTTGTGGGTTGTGCGCGGTCGCTTGTCCTGCAGAAGCTATTACAATGGAAGCCGCAGAGCGTAAGCCGGGCGAAGAACATTTATATAGAGAGGAAAAATATGCCGCCAAATATGAGATCAATATGTTGCGCTGTATATTTTGCGGATTGTGTGAGGAAGCGTGCCCAAAGGATGCGGTTTATTTAACTGAAACTTTTGCCCCTGCTGATTACCAGCGTAAAGGATTTATTTATGGAAAAAAAGACTTGCTGATTCCGCATCCTAAAGAGGATCCGGAGGCTTTTGCAAAAGCAAAGGGAAGACGATTAACCCAGCCATTCGGGCATGGTAATGAACATTAATATTTGCATTGACAGAAAAAAGTAAATGACTGGAATCGATTTAAACTATGTTTACTCAAAACTCTCAGAACTTTAAACTTCTTTAATGCCTGTAACACAAATTCTATTTTGGCTTTTGTCATTGCTTGCAATTGTTGCGGCAATTGGTGTTATAGGAAGTAAAAACCCAGTGTACAGTGTTTTGTGGCTCATCGTCGTTTTCTTTTCTATTTCAGGGCATTATATCTTAATGAATGCCCAGTTCCTTGCCATAGTAAACATCATTGTTTACGCAGGAGCAATTATGGTATTATTCCTTTTCGTGATTATGTTGATGAATCTCAATTCAGCATTAGAGCCACCCAAGAACATTTATTTTAAAACAGCAGGAGTGATTGCCGGACTCTGTCTGATGATCGTAATTGTGGCCGCTCTTTCGAAATCTGAAACTGCAAAGACAGTAATGGTCGCCGGAACAGAAGTGGGAATTATTAAAAACCTCGGCAAAGCTTTATTTAATGAATATGTTGTGCCGTTTGAAATAAGCAGTGTGTTATTTTTAAGCGCAATGATCGGTGCAGTGGTGATTGGGAAGAAGGAAAAAGAAAACCTTGTGTAATATGAAAAACAGAATCCTATTCAAATTGATGCTCGTTTTGGGATTAGCTTTTCCCAGGATAGCCACAGCACAAATTGATTTAAGTAATATAGATATTAACGACATCATTGGAAAAGTAGTGAAAATTGACAAGGGATTTTCACCAAAATTTTTCCTGGGAAATACCCCCATCCAAAAAATCAGCAAGGTTGCCGAAATACTGGGCCTTAAGAAAAATGAAACAGTCAACAAGCTTTTCAATACGTTCCGCACAGGGAGAACGGTTTATAAAATTGCGGCTTACACAGGCACGGCAGTGGCGGTGTATGCCATTGCAAAAAAAATAGACAATTCTGTAAAGAGTCAGAATTATTCGGGTGCATTATACTCAGGTCTGGGAGGCGTGGCATCAGGCGTGATCGTAAAATTAATTACGAAGAAATCGGCTTATAAAGCGGTTGATATTTTTAATGGTATAGCAGCAAAGAAAATCAGGGATATCTTTTCAATCGCTCCTGCTTCTGAAATGGCAGGAGTTGGTTTATATGTAAAACTGTAAGAATGGAAACCGGTTGGTACATTTATTTATCAGTGATATTATTTTCTATCGGCATCATTGGAGTGCTCACGAGGCGTAATTCCATTGTCGTGTTCATGTGCATTGAGCTCATGCTTAATTCAGTGAACCTTTTGTTGGTTGCCTTTTCGAAAATGCATCTGGCTGGTGCAGGTGCAGCCGACCCTTTGGTAGCAATAAACGCACAGCTATTTGTATTTTTTATAATGATTGTGGCTGCGGCGGAAGTAAGTGTTGGATTGGCCATCATCGTAATGATGTATAGAAATACGCATTCAATTGATATTGATTTTTTGAACAGATTAAAAAACTAAAAATTGTTACAAAACTTTCAAATGCAAACGGTGTTCGTCGTCCTCTTTTGAAGTAACAACGGGTTTGTGACTGACTTTTGAATATTGACTATATGCAGGATTATTTTGATCTGGTTTATTGGATTCCATTGCTTCCCTTTATAGGGTTTTTAATCAATGGACTTGCGCGAAAATCAATGTCAAAACAATTGATTGGGCTGCTTGGGAGCGCTGTTATTTTTTTATCTTTTTGCCTCAGCGTAATTATCTTTTTAGAAACTACCCGGCACGGATTTGTAGCTCGAAACATCACTTATTTTCCCCTGATAGCCCTGGATAATCTTTCCATTCCATTCGAGTTCCAGGTGGATCAGCTCACCTCTGTTTTTCTGTTGATAATAACCGGAGTCGGATTCCTGATTCACGTCTATTCTATTTCCTACATGAAGGAAGAAGATCAATCAGGATTTGGAAGATATTTTTCCTATCTCAACCTGTTCGTTTTTTCAATGCTTTTGCTCGTTCTTGGAGGCAACTATGTTATCATGTTTATGGGCTGGGAAGGAGTTGGGCTTTGTTCTTACCTGCTGATTGGTTTTTGGTTTAAAAACCATGAATATAATTATGCTGCAAAGAAGGCATTCATCATGAACAGAATTGGTGATGTCGGGTTTCTCCTCGGCGTATTTTGGCTGATTTCAATTTTCGGAACCGCTTCTTATCACGATCTTTTTAATCCTGAGACGGGCAAGTTATTGTCAGGTCAGACTTCAAATTCACCAGCGTTGATTGGAATCACGTTGTTACTTTTTCTAGGTGCAACAGGCAAGAGTGCCCAGATCCCTTTGTACACATGGTTGCCGGATGCAATGGCGGGTCCCACGCCGGTTTCAGCTTTGATACATGCGGCAACGATGGTTACCGCCGGAATCTATATGATCGCCCGGAGTAACATTATGTACTCATTGGCTCCAGCCACCATGATTGTAATTGCAATTGTTGGATTGGCTACAGCAATCCTGGCAGCATTAATCGCCCTGAAACAAAATGATATCAAGAAAGTACTAGCTTATTCTACAGTTAGCCAGTTGGGTTATATGTTTCTAGGGTTAGGAGTTGGCGCTTACACGGCCTCTGTTTTTCATGTGATGACGCATGCCTTTTTCAAAGCGCTTTTATTTCTCGGCGCCGGTTCTGTTATTCACGCGATGGGTGGAGAGCAGGATATAAATAAAATGGGAGGACTCGGAAAAAAGATGCGGATC
Organism: Chitinophagales bacterium; assembly: GCA_038258515.1. Taxonomy (GTDB): domain Bacteria; phylum Bacteroidota; class Bacteroidia; order Chitinophagales; family Chitinophagaceae; genus Ginsengibacter. The sequence continues at coordinate 18,160 of JBBSPT010000002.1, forward strand.
ACTTATATCACATTCTTCGTCGCATGTCTTGCTATTTCAGGGATTCCACCTTTTTCAGGATTTTTCTCAAAAGACGAGATCTTATTAGCGGCCTGGGCTCACAACCCGGTCTTATACATCATAGGTTTAGGCGGCTCATTGCTTACAGCATTTTATATGTTTCGCTTGCTCGCTCTCACTTTTGCAGGCAAGTTCAGGGGAACGGAAGAACAACTGCATCATGTGCATGAGAGTCCTTCAACTATCACTATTCCCTTGATTATACTAGCTATCCTGGCTGCCATAGGAGGATTTGTTGGTATCCCTGAACTATTTATGAAAGATGGGCATAAACTTGCGGAGTTTCTGGATCCTGTATTTGCCTACTCTAAAACAATTCTTCCGGCGCATCACGTTCCGGCTCAAACCGAAATTATTTTATTGGGTGTTTCTGTAATACTGATCATTGCTGTTTGCATTTGGGCATGGAATAAATACAAAAATCATTCGGATGGACAGCCAGCAACTGGTTTTGCAAAAGCCATTCAAAACAAATTTTATATCGACGAACTGTATGATGCAATTGTCGTCAGGCCGCTTGGCAGATTATCGCTTTTCCTGGGAAATGTGATTGACAAGTCCGGTATTGACGGGATTGTGAATGGTGTTGGCAAAAGTGTCAGTTATGGTAGCAGGCAGATAAGGTTGTTGCAGAGTGGCAAAGTGGGCACTTATATTTTATTCATGGTAATAGGAATTCTGGTGTTGTTTATAATTCAAATGTTTACAAAATAAATATTGATGCTGGGTAATTATTACACTTTTCCTGAGTTGCTGTTGTGGATACCGTTTGTTACCGGGATCATTGCGTTTTTTATCAGAAAGGAAAAATCAGTAAAAGCATTCGCGTTATTTTCTTCGCTCGCTACATTGACAGTTTCTGTTATCAGTTTATTTTACAGCAATACCACAGCCCACCCTGACTACTTTCTTTATAATAATGTAAGTTATGTCTGGCTTCCATACCTCGGTTCTTCATTCTATGTTGGCCTTGACGGAATGGGATTTGTCCTCACCTTTCTTACAGCATTTACACTTCCCCTCATTTTTGCGGCGACTTATAAAAATGAATATAGGAATGCGAATGCTTTTTTTAGCCTAATGCTCTTGTCACAGGCTGGCCTTATGGGAGTTTTTGTGGCGATGGATGCCCTGGTATTTTATTTCTTCTGGGAGTTGGCACTCATTCCTGTTTATTTTTTGTGCAGCCGGTGGGGCGGCCAAAGAAGAATTCCTGTAACGTTCAAATTTTTTGTTTATACTTTTCTCGGTTCGCTCCTTATGCTTGTAGGTATTATTTACATCTATCTGCATACGACCGCACCCGGCGGATTAGCTGACCATTCTTTTTCGCTGAGATCTTTCTATGCAGCTAATCTTTCTCCGAACAGGCAGATGGGATTGTTTTGTTTATTCTTCCTTGCCTTTGCCATCAAGATGCCCATCTTTCCATTTCACACCTGGCAACCTGATCTGTATGAGCAAACTAACTATCCCACAACCATGATTATGAGTGGGATCATGGTAAAGATGGGCGTGTTCGCGATGATCCGGTGGCTGCTGCCGATTTTCCCACTTGCTGTTCACAAGTTTGGAAACGTCGCGATCATCCTGTCAGTTATAGGAATTGTTTATGGCAGTTGTATTGCGATGATTCAAAACGATCTTAAACGTTTGGTAGCATGGTCTTCCATTGCACACATCGGGCTGATGGGAGCAGCGATTTTTTCATTGACTAATTCTGGCCTGCAGGGAGTGATGCTCGAGATGTTTAATCACGGGGTAAACATCATTGCTTTGTGGATAGTGGTTGATATGATCGAAAAGACCGCGGGGATCAGGAAAATTTCTGAGCTCGGAGGATTGGCATTGAAGTCTCCGGCGCTGGCCATCTTCTTCCTTGTGATTGGGCTGGCGAATATCGCGCTGCCATTGACGAACGCATTTATCAGTGAATTTCTCATGTTCAACGGGCTATTTGCTCATAATAAATGGTTCGCCGCATTTGCATGTATCGGCATTATTTTATCGGCAGTGTATATTTTAAACATGATGCAAAAAGTTTTTTTTGGCCCAACAAATTCATTAACAGAAAATGCCCGCCCGATTAACGGACGGCAGAAATTTATTTTATCGGTGATTGTAATTACCATTTTAGTAATGGGTATCTATCCATCACCAATTTTACATTTAACGCAGGAAACAGTAACAGGTATTTTACAAAGTTTAAAATAGTCTCCATCGGCAAGAAAAGAACAAACGGTAAGCAATAAAAATTATGAGCGCAATTATTTTATCTGCAATTTGGGGAGTGATCATGATGTTTGGGGGAGTGTTTTTCAAGAAGAAATCTTCTGCTAAATACTGGGCCATTGCAGGTGTCATTATTTTATTAATCGCTAATATCCTGGAGTTCACAGGTACGCAAATTTTTAAGGTCGATACCAGGGGAATGCTCCTGTTTGATAATTTCAGCCTGCATTTTAATACGATTGCTTTTGCCTGTACACTTATATTTTTCCTGCTGAATGGAAGGGATGTCGAAAACGTTGGAGAAAACGTTTCTGAATATTTTTCTCTCATGTTTTTTGTGCTTTGCGGGGTCGCAATCTCTTCCTCTTTCAACACATTGCTATTGCTTTTTCTCGGTATAGAGATTATCTCTATTCCATTGTACATTCTTACAGGCAGTGATAAACGAAATCTGAAGAGCAATGAAGCTTCGTTGAAATATTTTTTGATGGGCGCTTTTTCCACCGGGTTGATGCTGATGGGAATTGCGCTGATATTTGGCGGGAATACGCTTGGGTCCTTTTACATTGATGCCATCCAACTGGGTTCCGGCAAACTGCCTATTATGATTGCGGCGGGCATTGTGCTGCTGATCATCGCCATGTCTTTCAAAGTCTCGGCTGCGCCATTTCATTTCTGGGCGCCTGACGTATATGATGGTGCGCCAACGGTATTCACTTCCTTCATGGCCACCATTGTGAAAATTGCCGGCTTCATTGCTTTCATCCGGCTCTTTCGCTATTCATTTGGCGGCATGCAACAGCAATGGCAAACGCTTATTTTAATTATAACTGCAGCTACCTTGTTGTTTGGCAACGTCACCGCTGTTTTTCAGCAAAGCGTAAAACGAATGCTTGCTTATTCAAGCATTGCGCAGGCGGGCTTTATGATGTTGGCTCTTTTCGCACTTAACGATATGGCAAAGGAAGCGCTACTTTTATATTCTGCAGCATACAGCCTGGCCTCAATCGGACTTTTTGGTATTCTGGTAAAGATGACCGATTATACGATTGAAGGATTTAATGGGCTTGGGAAAACTCAACCTGCCCTGGCATTCAACGCAACTATCTTCCTGCTATCTCTCACGGGCATACCACTTACAGCCGGCTTTCTGGCAAAGTTTTATATGCTTACTGCGGCATTGAGAAACGGCCATCATCTTTGGCTGGTGATTTTCGCAGTTATTTGTGCAGCCATCAGCGCCTGCTATTATTTTAAGATTATCCAGGCAATGTATTTCAAGGAACCGTCCACTTCCATTAACCAACAAGTGAATGTTTCGTCGTCTTTCAAGTATTTACTGATGGTTATTTCTGCGCTCATCATAATCCTGGGCATCCTTCCCGGCCTTGTCATTGATTGGATTTAT
>JBBSPT010000003.1:0-20286 GCA_038258515.1 Chitinophagales bacterium
AATCCAAATATCCCAGGGCCTGAGCAACATAAGACGAAGGATAAGCAATGTTTGTGGTTTGTGCAGATATAGAGCCCAGGTTGGTTATACTCCATCTATGCAATCCTCCATGATCACTTTCATCACCATGATACATAAAGTAGTTACCATTCGCATTCTTTACGAGCATAGGCGTAAGAGCATTTCCCGCACTACCGGCTGCTGCTGCAGATGCTCCCCCTTCCACATATTGATCAGTACCAAACTGGCCAATTGCTAATCCGTACTGATCATATTGATTGAAGTAATTAGTTTGATAATTTTTCCAAAATTCTCCATGATAGGAAGTGATAATTATATTATCAACTGTTGACACAGTACCACCTGAATTATCATGTACTCCATTTCCCACTTCATAACTACCGGCTTTTGGATAAGCTCCTCTATAATTGACATGGGTGCCTATTTCTGTTTTGAAATTGAATGAATTTCCACCCCTGTCCATGATGCCAAGATGAAAACCTGTATCAACGGTGCTCCCATTGGCAGACATGATTCTTGGATTCCACCATAATATTTTATTAGAGGCTGTTATGACATTGTTTGAAACTACTCTGCTATTATAAGGATCATTGTAGCCAATGTTTGACATGGTGGCCAATGTTTCCCTTGTTCCACTCCAAGTAGGGTTATTTGAACCATCAAAGCCTGTGAGTGCATACCTGCCCAAAGTAGCTGTTGATCCTATACCTCCACCTGCTACCACCTGTATTGACCCATCAGAAGCAAATACGAAATCATTATCCCGCAATACCCCTGTAAACCTTAATTGCCCTGTTGATGGAAGTTCAACAAACTCAGCCTTACTTCCTACAGTTTGATTTGTGATACCATTTGATTTTCTTATAAAAGCATATGTTCTGCCATTACTCAGCGTTATCGGAAATCTGAGTGATTTATGATAGTTAATATTATTGGCTACGTTTGCTCCCCAATTCTTCACAAGTGACCATCCTGTGCTACCCGTAAGGGACTTTGAATAGTCAACTGCAAATTCAACAATGCCCCCACCTGCCAAACCTCCGGCAAATACCCGGGTTGCATCATTTGGATCTACGTAAACTTCATAGTTAGCGCCCAGCGACATAATGTATTCCAAATAACTTTTTGCTGCATTGAAATGCAGTTCCCTGTAGTTCCCGACGTCACCGACCCAAAAACTACCATCAGGTGCATATGCTAAAAACCCATATTGATTACCCCGGTAATCATCAAAAAGAAACTTCGAATTAGTCACTGTTGCATCTGTAAAATATCCACCTCTCGTACCGAGTTGCGTGCCTTGGGCACCCGTGGTGGTATTGTAAAATCTTACTACCTGGTTTGTGCCCCCGTCTATTACGCTTACTTCACCTGCCTTCACAGCAATAGCTCCTGGAGTCGTGATTCCCGATAACGTCAAGGCTGCAGATGATAAAGTTCCATTTGTATTGACTGTATACTTTGCTACCGTATTGGCTCCGCTTACCATCCATAGATCATTACCTTCAACAGCCAACCCTCTTGGATTGTTTACTGATAAATTTTGCAGTAAAGCGCCAGTTGTCTTATTAAAAACATGCAATTCATTTGCTCCACCATGAGCTACAAATAAACAGTTGCCCGAGCCCTGCACAGCAAGTCCTGTAGGTTTATCCGAAGGATTATTGGTAATCAAGTCAATCGCACTGATATATGTTTTTGCATTCGTCAAGGAAGTCATCGTATAGGATGTGCCGTTTGCTCCAAAGCTAACCTGAGCATCATTGCTGACAGCAGTTGCCATTACAATAGAACTCACAGAAAGTTGATAAGCATTATATCCAGCCCAATAAACATTCGTGCCATCTGTTGCTACAAAATCTGCGTTCATGGTTGACTGCCTTCCGCCAAAACCATTTAAATCAAGCCTCACCTGCGGATTTGCTGTGCTGAATTTTGCTTGTGAAGAATAACCCTCAGAATAACCCTGGCAGAAATATGCCGTTGTTCCCGTAATTGCCATTCCTGTCATTGAAACATAATATCCTTTATGAACTGTACTCCCAGTATTACTTTTTGAAGTATTTCCGATGATACCATCCCATGCATACTTTACATTATTACTAACGACGCGTATCATATAAGTGGCGTCCGGAGAAGAAATTGCTTTTCCAAAATCATCCTTACCATCCCAGTACCGGATATAAGTTCCCGCAGACATCAAACTGTCACTCCACAGAGTTCTCACGAGTGTTGAATCTGTTTGATAGACACCTGCTGAGGTTCTTGACTGTGCAGAAATTGTAAAGGTGAATTTTCCGTCTTTAGGTACTTGAGAATAGCCCGTTTGAAAACAGAAATAGAAAGCGACTACGCATAAAAATGCGGCAAATTTTGGTGTATACATAGGATAAGGTTCGTCTTATCCGTAATAACGCAAACATATGTTCCCAGAGTATGTACATCAGAAATGAGTGAAAATTTGAGGCAAGGGTAAGCAGCGTATTATGGATAAAATTTCAAAAATTGGATTTCGATTTTCCAATTAGTCAATTTCTATGCCAAATCGCCTCTGGCGCACCTTCGTGCGGAATAGTCCGCTTGATAACAGGGTTAAATATTTTGAATAAATAGAATCCGGTGAAGCTTCCTGCTACGTTCAAAATTAAATCGTCAACGTCGGCAAAACCAATATGAAATATGTATTGAGTAGCTTCAATTGAAGTACTTAAAATAACTCCCCAAACGATGACGCTCAGTAGTTTGCGAACATTGAAAAGCCCCATAAGAATAAACGAAAGAGGTATGAATAATAAAATGTTCCCAAATAGATTTAAATAGAAATTAAAAACTTCAAGCTTATTGGCCAGAATAAGATTTTTGAAAAGGCGAACTGAATACTTGACAGGTACTAAATTGATTTCATGAAAATAGTCCCGATCTCTTCTCCGTGGAAGAAAAAACACCGCATAGCATAATCCAAAAGAATAAATGAATGAAAGGATAATCTTAAATTTCTTGCTCATTTTTTAATCTTCAACACGGCCCCGCGGAAATTAGTCCAAATATTCTTGTCGGGCGGCAATCTTTTCATCTTCAGCAATACTTTTAAGCAATTCTCTCATCTTGAGTTGAATTAAAAATTCATAGTGAGCCATGTTCACGCAATAGGCAAATCCGCGGCCTCCTTCCAGAAATCCCAAATTCAAAAAAAAGGCCTGGCAGAAACGGAGGAAAGGCCATCCGGGAATCTTGCTCATCCAGGATTTTAATGCCGGATTTCGAATGCTGCTATTTTTAGAAAATATTAATTTGAAGGAAGGACGACTTTTAAGTCTTGCTATTGCTTCTGCACTTGAGTATCTGTTATGGCGTTCAAACCAATTGGTCCATCCTTTGGAAAACCCATAGTGCAGATAGGGTTCCTTGATGTAATCAACCGAGCCGTCTATTATATCTTCCTTTTGGCCATGTCCGAAATCTTTGAATTGGGCCATGCCTTTCTGCAAAACCCTGAATTGCCATTTTGGAAAATTGTCGCAACGCCTAAGCCAGGTATTTTCCAACATTAATTTCCAACAACAATAGAAGCCGGCAGTTGACGAATCGCTTTTGCGAATTGAATTAAAAAGATCTTTAGCAAAAGCCGGAGTAGACCTTTCATCTGCATCCAAAAACAAAATCCAATTGTATTTTGCTATCACGTTGTTAAGAAAAAAGTTTCTTTGTTGTCCAAAGCTTTCAAACTTATTGTAATGAATATGTGCTCCCAGTGCTGATGCAATTTCTACGGTGCGATCAGAACTACCTGAATCAAGTAGATGGACATCGTCAAAACCCTCAAGACTTTTTATACATTTAAAGATATTTGCTTCTTCATTTTTTGTAAGAATTACTACCGAAACCATAGCTGTATTTGAGAAAAAAAGATTGTTGCTTTATTGGACTAAAACAAGAAAGTTCATTTTTGATTCAATGCAACTTGCACATTTTTTTTTATATGCCCGACATCGAACATTGAACAGAGAACGACACTTCTTGGAAAATCATTGAAGAGCGATTGAAGTTTACTTGCGTGATTCATGGGCCCCGAAGAACCTTTGAAAGGTGAAAAAAAAATATTTGAAGCTTTGCCTCGTTCTTCACAAATCTCTGCGAAATCAGGATCTTCTGGTGAATTATTAAATTGAAGCACATCGAAGCGATTAAGGTATTCGCGATGAAGTTCTATTTGATCTTTCATATAAGCAATGCCCCAGGCTCTGATTTTACCTTCCTCTTTCAACTTTGCTGCTGTCTCTTCAAGTTCATCAATATTCACCAAAGTAACCCCGGGTTCATGCAAAAGAAAATAATCGATATAATCTGACTTCAGGGCTTTTAAACTTGTTTCAAGACTTCTGCGCATATTGGCATTGGTGAATTCTATCCGGTCATGGAAGTAGTTAGCAAAATGACTTTTTACAGGCTTAGCCAGATCAGAAAGAACGCCCTGGCTTTTTCTCTTTTGAAAGTTTCTCGCCAAAGTTTTTGCCGGGCGCAACAAATCAGCTTTCCAATTAGCTACGATTCCGAATTTTGTAGTTAAAACTACTTTGTCGCGGTGTGGCTTCAAAACCTTTCCGACAAAACTTTCCGCTTCACCATAACCATATGAGCGGGCTAAGTCAAAATGATTGATACCATGATTCAACGCAGCTTCCAGGGCCGTCCTGCTTTTCTTTGCATCTACGGCTCCAAGTACAGAAGCGCATCCAAAGCCCAGAACAGACGAGTTGATTCCCTCCACAAGTTCGACAGTCCTCATGCGCTCTTTTGACTAATATGGTTGGCCAAACGGGCGGCGAAAGCTCCTAATAAAAAAGTAGGATTGGCCTGGCTCGAGGTGGGAAAAACAGAGCTGCTGCAGATGTAAACATTACTGGTACCCCATAGTTTCAAATCATTGTTTACCACACCATCTTCGGAAGAACCAGCAATTCTTGTTGTGCCAGATTGATGAATTCCATCTTTCGACATCCTATTAATTGCATCAAACAAGTCCTCCTTTGGAAACCAATATTCCAACTTTCCGCATCCGCATTTCTGAAGCCATTCGTCGAGCACTTCATGGGCTCTGATGACCGATTTGATATCGGGTGGTGATAAAGAATAATCAATAATCAGCGTTTCATTGTCTTTATCCAAATACATTTGATTGCCGTAAGCAGGGATTTGTTCTGCATGAAAATGCAATGCATAAATATTTTCCGGACTAAAGAGAAAAACTCCGGGCAGTTTCCTGGTAAGCATATAACGTCTGTAAAAAATAGACAATGGTGTTAGAATCGAGCCAGGTATTCCTTTTAAAATATTCCAAAAATGATTTCGAACATCAGTTACTTTACCCTTCGTTATGGAATGAGCAATTGCCGGAGGAGCTAATTTTTTCCCTAAATACGGAGTGATCATGGCAAGATACATAAATGACATTGCACCACTTTTATGTGCCGGATCGTAATACAATGGATTATCCAACCATATCGCGGTGTTCAATAAATTTTCCGCTTTCAAAAGTTGACATGTAAATTGAAATCTTCTCCTTACGTATGTTCTGTCAGCATCTCTCAGGAAGCCGTAATCGGTTTCCGATGACCTGCCTTTAAATTTTACCGAAGCGATTTTACCGGAAACATGTCCCTGGTAATAGTGTCCTAAGGCGGGAGGCGTCTTCCCGAGATTTTTGAACAAATGGGAATTTCTTAGAAGAATTCTTGTTGTTTCCTGAGTTCCGGCGGCGAGGACAAATTTTTTTGATTTTATTTCAATTGCTTCATTCGTTTCAACTTTTCTCAACCTTGCAGTTCCAACCAAACCAGCCAGGTCTGGAGGATTACAATCCCGAAATTCAAATCCTTCCATCAACTTAATATTGCCGGCCGCCTTGACATCAGCAAGATAGCGTTCTCTGAATCTTGTGGGCATGCTCCATCGTTCTATCGTAGAGTCGGTTACATCTCCCTCAACAAAACCTTCTGCAATCGGTCCAACTTCTATATTGTCCAAATCATGCAAATTGAAGACAGATGATCCACATTCAAAATATTCCGAAGACAAAGAAAGATACTTTTTTACATCGTTGAATAGTTCCATACCCCACGTACACTCCTTGCCAATAATGTCTCTCGGCAGAAAATCGATCTCATCATACATTACACAGCGGCCACCCCACGTGGCTGAAGTACCTCCGAAACCTTTATTTGTGCATTCGTAAGGATCGTGATGGTTCCGGTCATCTTTAATTCTTATCGAATCGTCGAGGGAATTCCGGCCATGCATTTTCCTGGTTCCATATTCAACAAGAAGAATTGTTTTATCCGGATTTAAGCGGCTATACTCAAGGGTGAGAATGATACCAGCAGGCCCACTTCCAACAACGCAAAGATCATAAACAAAATCAGAATTCATAAATGGGATGGAAGCTTAATTGTTTCCATAGCGGATTCAACGACCGGGTTTCTTTTATTGACAACTTTCGCCGGGTTACCGGCATACACCACCCACGGATCAAGATCACGTGAGGCAACAGAACCTGCGCCAAGTACGCTTCCCGCCCCGCAGCGCACGCCCGGTAAAACAATCGACTTCGCACAAATCCAGGCATACCTCTCGATAGTAATTTTATTCTCAATGTAAGTGAAATCGATACTGTTATAATTATGAGTTGCTCCGCAGAGATAAGCATCCTGTGATAAAATAGAATGATCAGCGAGGAGCACTCCTCCCGGGTTATAAATTTCAACCCCGGGGCCGATCGTTACTACATCCTCTGTCTGTAATAGCCAGGGCGCCCAAATTTTCGCAGATGGATAAATGAAATTGGAATTGCCAATCCTCGCACCAAAAAGTCGTAAGATTGAAATTCTCCAGCTATGAAAAGTTGCCGGCGTCCAGGAACAAAGGAATAACCATGAAGCCCGCCATATTAACCTTTTGAGCTTATTAGCTGTTGTGAATACCGGCCGCTTGTATGCATCGCTGTCATATTTATTATGTCCAATCATTTAACTACTAATATTTTTTTCTTTCATGAGGTCCGGCTTGTGACATTTTATCTAATTTCTTATTGCTTCTGCAAAATTTCTGGCAACTTTAGTAATGTCGAAATATGATTCAAAAGTGCTCCTTGCACGACTCGCCATTGATTCCTTTTCAGCAGCAGTCAATGAAATGAAATCATTTATCAATGCATAGGTCCCCTCAAAAGTATCGGAGTTCACAAAACCGGCATTTGAAGCGTGGACTTCTTTCCAGATATTCACTTTGTCGCTGATGAGAACTGGTTTACTGCACGCAAGCGACTCGGCAACGGCTATACCAAAATTCTCCTGGTGACTTGGAAGTATAAACGCTTCGCAACCGTAAAATGCCCCCCATTTTGCACTTCCCGAGAGCATCCCGGTAAAACAAACATGCCCGGTTAATACTGTTGACCTCGAAACCATGTCGAGCATTTTCTTTCCATAAATAGTGTCTAACCCGGGACCTGCGATAACTAATTTGGGAAAAACAAATCCTGTGTTAGACCTACTCTTCACAGCCTCAATCAATTTTGTGTAGGCAAGAAGTAAATGATCCACGCCTTTCTTTTCATGGATCCTGCTTAAAAACAACAGGAATCGATCCTCCTTATTCAATCCACATTTCTCCTGAAAAGCTTTGGCCATGGCCTTCGTATAAATTGGAGGCGATTCAAGTCCATAGCCGACTGCCAATTCTTTTTTTGGCTTATAGGGACTAAATGGGATCCGCGCCAGTTTCAATTCCTCTTCGCAGGTGAAAAGTAAAGCAGAGGCATTTGAGATCACGTTTTTTTCTATCAATTTCCAGTAAATCCAATTGCGTAAGGCTTTTATTTTACGTCCAGGATCATTTTGAAAATATGGATCCAACATTCCATGTGGCATAACGTACAATTTTGGGACGAAAGAATTGGTGTCACTATCCAATTTTCGACTTTTGAATTTTTTCAGCGCACTATTCGTAGCGAATGAAGGGTACAGCCATAATCCATGAACGATCACAGCATCGAACCGATGCAGATTTTTTAGTAACCATGGAATCAACTTTGAACTGTATTGCCAGGGCCCTTTTCCTTTTTCTAATGGATGGACACAAAAGGAATCTCTTGTTAAAAAATCTGAGCCTGGATCGTCAAGGCAGACTACTTCGTTTCGGATGCCAAGTTTCTTCATCTCCCTGATTGAATTTCTAATGCCCTGGCACGGTCCGCCTGTTTGTGGATCCATGGTCGCAATAACACGAAGTACATTCAACGTAAGGACAATTTTTTGCTGCGGGAATAATTCAAGGAAAGAAGATTTGATTTTCTATACATTACAAAAAATCTACTCTAGTCGGCACTGTAATTTGCGTCCTTTAACGCCGCAATCGCAAGTCCGCCACCCAGAACACTGAACCCGAGAATCGTGGGTTGTGCCCATTGGCCCTGGGGAATATTTAATAAGACGAAACTTAGCAGAATCCACGGAAGCAATTTGCCTGAAGACAATTTCTTGTAGCTCGCCAATGCGATGTCTGCACTTAGCTTCAGTCGAAAGAATATCATCGCAATTCCCATGAGCGGCCCCATCTCTCCGATCATTCTGCCCCATTCCTCTTCAGAAATTAGGAAAACAGTCTTGCCGGTCAATAGCATACTCCCGACATTTGTTCCCATTCCTATTCCATAACCAAAAAAAGACCTATCTGCAGAGTTTTGCAGAGCGCCGATCATACCTCCGAGGTATCGGTCAGCAAGCACACTTTGCAGGCCACCCTCAGTTGCATTGGCCGTTTCAAACCGCGCAGAAAATGCTTCAGTTGCTGTTTGAAAAGTGCTGGTATTACTTAACACGATCAAGGCAATTACCATTCCCACGCAGCCCATCATCACTTTCCCCAAATATTTTGAATTGCGCGAAACGGCAATTATTGTAAATAAGAAAGTGACGATCACCGTAAACAACAAGGTGCGGCTTATTGATAATGGAATTGCGATAAGCAGGGCGACGGTGGCGCCATAAAGCAAAAAAGGTTTTACGGTCTTCGAATTAAGCCAAAAATAAAAAAGGTAACAAGCGGTTAAACTATAAAAAGCGATAGTGCCGGTGATAAATGAAAATGTCGCCGGAGGTCGAAAAAAACCTAACGCTCCGCTAAACCCTGCTCCTCCAATATCATCCCCCACACCGCGATTAACCCATGCCGACTGAGGACTGTAAAATTGTAAAGTGATCAGCACAGACATTGGCAACGAAATCCACAAAATTGTTTTACCAATCTTAATCACATCTTCCAGCCGGAAAACTCTTCCGATAATAAAAATCAATGGAAAATGAATCATAAATATGCGGGCGCCAAAAATAGCTACAGGCAAACTCCCGTGCCCCATAAATAATGCGGTAAATATCGATATAAAAGTAATTATCAATACCCCGGTCAACACGAAATTAGCTTTTATAAGGTTGTGTTTAATCGAGAGAAAGATGAGCCCAATTGCGATAGGATCGCGTACAACAAGCAATGGTGTGGACAACGCTGGTAAGAACCATTTGCGGAGAGCTCCTTCAAAAAGCAAAAGAAGAAAATATATCCAGATCCCCTTCTTTAAAAGATCAAGTGCATTAAATCTTCTCGCTTTCGAATGTCCCTTGTTCATCCTTCTCTTTGCAATGGACACGGATTCCGGAAAATCAGTATTCACATTTAAAGTATCAGTTGGATGCATTAGGTTAAGATAAATTATTTATGCTCGCAAGGCAAATTAGAATAATTGTGAATGTAGAGCTTCGGCAAGTTCCCGGCCATAGACTTTCCACGGTCTTTGAGATGCAGATTCACGCGCTGCTTTGCCCGCTTCCTCAAGTAGACGGGGCGTTGTCAGGATGTTTTCAATTGCCCGTTTCAAGGAGATCGTTGATCCTGCTTCTATTATCCAACCGTTTTCTCCGTTGTTTATAAGATCCGGCCCTGCGGTTCGATCGGTGGTTATTACCGGTGTACCCTGCGACATGGCTTCGGTAATAACCAATCCAAACCCTTCAAATAAGGAAGGAAATACAAACAAATCACTTTGCCACATCAATTTCAAAATCTCATTATTAGGGAGATACGGAATATAATTATGAAGACGCAATTCTTTATCCAGGGTATCACAGTTTGCCGCAACCTTTCCTCCGATGACTGTTAACTCAACAAATGATTTTAATTCCTTCGCGACCGAAAATAAATCTGCAATTCCCTTGCGTTGAGAAAGTCCACCTACGAATAAAAGTTTCAATTTGCGGGAGGACTTTCCGAACGTATACTCCCTTTGTTTCGCTGTGGCCGGAAAACCATAAGGTATCACCTGGACCGGCGGCAACGCTCCTGGATAATCTTGTAATGTCTTTGCCGTGAAGCTGCTTGCTACGAATATTTTGTCTGCGAGATTAATCTCCTCATCTTTTCTTTGAAGCTTGGCTTGAGAATCTTTAAAGCTCGTAATTGTTGAAGCCCATTCAGGCCATCTTTCCTTCTCCATTTCTAAAAGGAACCGGGCAGAGCGCCAGTAGCCAATTGGCAAATCATAGAAGCACTTTAGGCCAATCTTTTTTGCCTGCAAAAAAGAGAATAATGAACCATCTTCATAACTATATACTGCCTTTGTTCCGCTCTTCTTTGCCGTGCCCAATTCCCTGGCGACCTTTTTATCTAACGCCTGGTAAACGGTATCAACACAAAAGATCCCTTTTTCGTGTTCAACAAATTTTCGAAGTCCTGATTTTAAAGATGCAATGCGGCCAAGCTCTTTCCAAGGCGTCATTCTCGTCTTAGCTTTAAGCTTTATATCGAAGCTTCTGCGGCGTAATTCTGCCAGGGGCCCAAGTCCGCCAACCCGATAGAGAAAGTCACCGGGGAAAGTGGCAATACTCGTGCGAAAGCCGGACAAAATATTCTTTTCGAGCAGGCCAAGCGCAGCTGCTCTCACATTGGAATTTCCAGTAGGGTGCGACAGAAGTATCATGAGTTGAGCTCACTTTTTAAATCATGAAGAAATTGACCGGCAACATTTTTTGCAGTATTTATTTTTGGAAATGTTGCAATCTTCTGATTCAATGATAACTGAAGATTGACAAGATTAAACGGAAGAACTCCAGCAGGGTTTCTAGTGGTTATATTTTTTGGCGTATGCCAGCTTTGTGAAACACTAAGTACAGGCAATCCATGTTCTATCATGGCTGCAACAGAGCCGCTTTTTTCTACTAATTCCAGAGGATTAGTTGTAATCCCGACAGATGCAGATGAAAATATTTCTGAAATTGTTTTGAAAGATTGTTCACCTAAAATTTCAGTTTCCAATTCCCCGTCGGCGCAAATCTGCTTCCATTTAATCTGCTCACGCCCACCACGGCCAATAATCCGCAAAATAAAATGTAGATTTTTGTCCTCGGCATAATATTTTATTTCTCTTGCAAAGTGAGCAATCGGCGCGCCCGGATGGAGCAGACCAAAATGTACTAGATAGATTGGCGCACCATTTACCAATGAATCCCCGACCCGATTTATCCTCTTGCTCATTCGAACATTTGAAAAAAGAGGCAAATGAATTGATTGAAATCCTATTGCTTTCAATTGCTGTTGGTATAAGATTGTATTGGTGTGAACTATTGCCGGTCTGAGTTCCCGAATGATTCTACTAATCATTTTCTTTTGAATAAATCCCCATGCTTTTAACTTTAGGGAGGAATTCGTTGCCATTCCCACCCACAGTTCGTGAAACATAATGTGCCACCGGTACCCTTCCGATATTTTTTTTAAACATCCGCTCAATCCAAATAACAAACCTTTCCTGTGAAAAGAAAATGGAACAAATTGAAGACTTAAAAAATCAGGAGAAAAATTTTGAATCCATTTTCTCACCGCTGTTTCATACTGCTGTATCGTACCAGAAAAAGGCAATCGCAATACTTTCATAGTGAAAGTTTCGATAGATTGACTGCCATCGGAATAATTTTGTATATGCCTGTCTTTTAAAGCTATAATGCCAACTTCATTTCCAGCTCTCATTAACTCTGCTGACAGGCTGCGCAAATAATCTCCTACACCATCGCATCCTGGCTCCACTGAACCACATATAAAAAGAATTTTCATCTATGAAATCTTTCGCCTTGTCGATAACGTGCAATCAACATAAATAGAGAAAATCATTTTGAATTCATCGTTGTCAAATGACTTGCTCATCTTCAGAAAGCATGTTTGAAATCTTACGCATCTTTAAAACATTAAAAACAGTAAGGGTTATTACTTCAATGAGAGTTACAATTATATTCAGTATTATGATATTTCGCAACGTAGATGTGTCAATGATCAAAACAGCAATGATTGTGGTGAATACACTTATAGCGATAAAAACAACTGGATTGATTACCCATGACCTATAAGTTCCCAACCAAAAACTTGCGCCATAAAAAAGCCCTAAACAACTGCTGACAGTCATCAAAACGAGTTCAGTTTCCAACCCGGAATAACTTGGACCTAATATCCAAAGGATTTGGAATGAGAAAAGCCACACCACCCAAACTATTCCGAAACAAAGCAAGATCAATCCAGCTTGAATTTGCCAGTACCTGGAAAGTAAGATTTTGGGGTTAGACGGTAATCTTGCAAAACGGGGCGCTACGAGGTTTGCAAACAAAATGCTGAAAAAGCTCAGGATAATTCCAAGACGACTCAAAGCACCTATTTGGGCGACTGATTCGGTACTTCCTAAAATTGAAATTAACCAAATCGCAATTTGGCCGGAAATACAATAGTAGACTGCCTCCGGAAGCAGGCGCCATACCATTTTAAGAATACGAGCCTTAACGGCAAGGTCAACTTTTTGCTTTAGGTCTGAATAACGCGATGATATACTTCTATAACGTGAATTGGCCCAAATCTGCGGAATACTTGCTGCCGAAAGCGCAACCACTGCAAACGGAAAAGTGAACATCGTAAGTCCGAGAATCGCAAGTCTCCCCAGGCTGGAGATGACCCGTATTTTTTGCAGTTTCACAATATCCTGCCTCAACCTTGGAGATATTTCGAGGATACCTCCCTGAAGCATCACAAAAAATGCAGGAACAATTGAAATTACAATTAAGATCGACAGGATCCACCCCGCTCCATGATGCCTTAAAAGATACAGTAATACGCTAAGTGAAATTGGAAGACTTATGACAGCAAACGTCCTTCTGAGATTCAGGCCGGTGACGATAACCGCACCAAGCTTCTTTCTGTCCTGCCAAACTTTGCCACCCTGGGACATGGTAGCTGTGGCGATACCGCCATCGGCAAGTACAATCATCGTTCCAAGCATCGTGTTTGCAAGAGTATATAATGCATATTCATGTGTAGGTAGAAACCTAATGACCATGACGCCACAAACCAATCCTACCAGTTGAACTATTGCCTGTGTGAAACCGGTAACACCTATTAGTTTGCTCCATTGAATGACTCTTGCCAGGTTAACAGAAAGTCCCTTGTTTTCAAAATTCATAGATTAAAAGCGAAATGACACAACGTCAAGCGGTCAGCTAAGGGTAAATTAATTTCAAACCATTTCCGTTTTCTTTTTCGACTTCCTTTTGTATTTACTTTTCCAGTTAACTTTATTTTCATTCTTATAGTTCGGATCAGAGCCCTGCCCATAGCCATAATAACCAACCTTTCCTCCCTTCTTAACATCGTTGAAAATAAATCCAATATTTTGTAGCTTTCCGGCCTTGTACAAGTCGTTCACAAAGTCCAGTTGTTTTCTAAAGGTATGACGCTGGCGGATGATAAATAAAACAGTATCAGAATACTGTCCCAAAACCAGCGCATCACTAACCAGCCCGACAGGAGCTGAATCAATAATAATATAGTCGTAGTGAGCTTTCAGTTTTGCAAAAAGAACCGGCAGTTTTTCACTCAAAAACAAGTCAGCAGGGTAAGTCGGTGTTGGGCCTGAGGGATAAATATGCAACGTGGGAATAAGATCTTCTAATACATGAGAAATATCATCTACATTCTTGATTTCACCGGAAAAAAAATGGCTTAGCCCCTTGGGTCTTTCTATTTTGAGGTGGGTAATAATACCGGGTTTGCGCATATCGAACTCGAGCAGGGCCACCTTCTTTCCAGGGATAGCTAACACTGCCGCAAGGTTCAGACTTACAAACGACTTTCCTTCCGACCCCGCGCTGGACGTTACCAGGATTACCTGTTTCTCCTTCTTCTGCAGAAGAAAATATAAATTGGTCCTGATGATCCTGAATTCTTCCCCCACTATATCCCGCTGCATTACAGTAACGCCCGAGGCTTGCTTCTTAGTAAGGTGACTAACCTCTCCGACAATGGGTATATGTATCTTATTCGTGATATCGCTCCTTGTCATTATTTTATCATTCATCGCGTCACGCAAATAAATTATTCCAAACGGCAAAAGCAATCCCAGCAGCGCGCTATACATCCTGATGTTTGTCTTATTCGGCTCTATGGGTCCAAAACCTTTAGCGGGATCAATTTGCTTATAATTTGCCACATTTGCAGATGTGCTTGAAACAGCCGCTTCTTCTCTTTTTTGCAGAAGATATAAGTAAAGTCCCTCAGTAATTCCCTGCTTTCTTTTTATTTCCTGAATAGCCCGCTCGTTACTTGGCAATGCCGAGAGAAATTGTTTATAACGGCTATTTTGTTGCTGCAAACTATTTTCCGTTTGCTTCATATTTTGATTGATATTTTGCAAAGATTCGAGGATGCTTCCTTTTACAGCATTCAACTGGTTGTTCAAATCTTTCATAATTAATCCATTCTCCGCCAGCGACGGTCCTTCTTTCTGTTTCCTCATTTGCAGTTCGTTGTAATTCCCTATTAAAGCTGACAACGTTGGATCCTGGAGGCCCAGCGTGGACGGAACTAATGTCTGATCAGCATTCGGATTGTTGAAGTAATTCGTAATGCTTTTCGAAATCTCCTGTTTTAAATTCAGATCTGCGAGCTCCTTGGAAAGGGAATTTGTATTATCAAAAGATTGCGAAGATTGAACATTAACATCTACCAAACCCCTGCTGCCCTGATAGCTTTCCAATCTTCCCTCTACGCCACTTAATTCATTTGTTACAGAGCCGAGCCTGTCGTTGATAAATCTTATTGTATTTTGTGTTACAACGCTTCGCTCATCTATGTCGTTTAAATTGTATTCAGTAGTCAGCGAATTCAATATATCCTTTCCACGATCGAGATTTTCAATAGTAATTCCAAGGAGAATAATACTCGTTTTCTTACTCAGCAGGCTTATATCAAGTTTTGAAGATATCTCTGACGCCGTAGCTTTGACTGGGCTCCAAATAACAACATAATCGGAGGCTTTGTCAACAGTGCCTTCATGTCTAACCAGTGAGAGAACACTGTTATTATACTTGAATGGCGAGTTCCATTTAAAAGGAATTTTCTTCAGTTGATCCTTCGAACCCGTTTTGATAATGCCTCCCTCGTTATCGATAGAAGAGAGAGTTAGACTAATGAAAGAACTACTATCCGAAATTGCCTGGGGTATAAGCCTAAAAGGTGCATCAAGATAAATATCACTCTTTCGGATCTTTCCGACATGATAATAAGAAATATTGAATCCTGACTTACTAACAACCTTTTCCATCAAGGTTGAAGAATTCAACAACTCCACCTCATTGTCCAGGTTTGTGCTCGCACGGTCTCCCATAAGAGCGTCTTCAATCAAATCATTCGCACCACCCTTTTTATCATTCTTCACAAATAACTTAGCTGTCGCCCTGTACTTTGGGACCGCATACCTCAAATAGATTAAACCCGTTCCAACACAAAGGAGAATAGATATAATAAATAGCGGATAGTAAGAAAGGTACTTTGCAACATATTCCTTGATGGAAAGTCCGCCACTTTTTTCACTGTAGAATTCTTTTTCTTCTTCCATATTATTTAACTCTGATGTATAAATTAAGTAAAGAAATCGCGACAGATAACGCTGTTCCGATAGTTCGAAACGCAGCACCCGGATTACTACCAGTGTAAAGACCTCGCAGCTTCTTCACATTGGCACCCACATAAACTATGTCGTTGGGCTGAAGCTGATACGCCGGTGACTGAAACAAGGCCCCACTTGTGAGATCCACTTCCATGTAAATATTTTTATCTCCTTCCCGCCTTATCACCATGACATCTTTGCGCTTTCCATTGTCCGTCAAATCTCCCGAGGCACTGATGGCGTCAATTATTGTGACACGATCGGTTGGGAAAGTTTTTAGTCCCGGACTTTTTATCTCTCCAAGCACATTGATATTAAAATCCAGCGACCGGATGGAGACCGAGGGCTCTTTTACATATGGAGTAAGTTTTTCAACAAGGTATTGTTGCAGTTGTTCTTTTGTTAAGCCCGCAGCCCTTACGGCGCCTAGAATTGGAAAATCAATTGACCCATCGATCCCAACAACATAGCCGGCATTATTTGTCGAAGTACCGCTACTTGGTCCTGACTGGTTAAGCCCGACGGAAGGCATATTGAAAAGTGCTGCCTCTTGCTGATTAAATGTTTTACTTAACACAGTGATTGACAACTGGTCATTTATCTGGATGATCCTTTCTCTCAATTCAATGATTCCAATATTATCTCTTTCGGTCTGGAAGTATAGAAAATCTTTATCGATTTTCTTAGAGCTGTTACAGGATACCAGCAAAAAAATACTAATCATAACCAGGCAAGGCCTGGAACATTTGGCAAGAGGATAACTCATAACGTGTCGGCAGATTGGTTAAAAATAAAGGGGAGTGTCCAGGCAAGTAGCAACAGAAACTATTTTGAAAGTTAGATCAATTTTGGTCAATAGAAATCAATCAGAACGGATATCCAAACCTATAAATGATTTTTTACAGAATCAGCCTGAATCGAATACTCAAGGCTTCGCCATCCCTGAGTCACCAGGAAGATTGACGATCCGCATGATCTGATTTTTTCTTAGGAATTTGGAAAGAAATATTAAAAAGCACATTCACAAGTTCAGACTGAGCGCTGAGAACCGTAAATGGATAATGCATTCCCTCAGAATGAAGGAGAATTGGAACTGGGAACTTTTTAAAGGATAGTTTGGTAAGCTTGGTTTGTCTAATTGAAATCGCAAATACTCAGGCGGTAAATTTAATATTAAAAACGCGATTCAACAATCGATCGTGGAATAATTTTTTTGCAGCGCTCAGAGATATCTTAAAACAAAGGTATTGAAGACTGACGATGCTTAAATTTTGGGGTAATCTTCATGCGAAATGTCAGGGTCATGAGTTGATCCCTGATGGAAAAATAAATTGGTCAACATACTGTCTATAATTCATCTTTCCAAATAAGAGAAATTGCCTTCAAGGCTTCCGCGATCCCAGTTTGCAGTTTTGGCAGCAGCTTCGTAAGTCGACTGAAGAAATTCAAGTAAGACACCGGGGGAATCCGGCGACTCGCAAACTACTTCGTAATCAAGTAAAAATTCTCCAAGTTCTTCGCTAAAAAACGCATTCGCCGGTGCGACAACCTGCTTCCCAAAATCATTGGGAGTGGGATAGCAATAGGAATAAAAAGCCGCATGCGGATATTGATCGCTCCCTGGCCAAAATCCACAGCTGCTTACCTCGTGGGAGTAAGCTTCCTGCATCACGCGTGCCGGAATATTCGGGACTGTTCCCGGATATTTTGGAGCATTTTTACCGGAAAATCTTGTAACAGCCAGGTCAAATCCGCCCCAAAAAAAATGAACAGGGCTACACTTGCCAATAAACCCCGCCCTAAATCTTGTAAAAACATTGTTCACGCTGACTAAGGCTTGCCAAAAAGAATTTATTTGATGATGATTGTACGATCGGGAAATGATGTCCTGCTCAAAAGGGATTGCAGGTACAATCTCATTGGGTATCGCATAGATTTCTACATCCACGCCGAGGTCCTCTAATTTCTCCATGAGCTCACCGTAAAAATCTGACACTGACCTGGAACACAAATCCATCCTTTCTATCCGACCAGAACTGAGAGTAATTACGAGCAAATCATTTATAAAATCAAATTCAATTTCAAACATTCCATGCTCAAACGGAATACTCCCAGTAGTGAGTCCTAATGGCGATACTTTTAATGTAACATGCCAGGAATGGTTTATCCATGGCATTTTACGAAGCCGGATCTTTCCTACGATCTGTGTCCAAAGTTGGACAGTAGCAATTGTATCTTTATAGGCCTCAAAATTTAATTCAGGCCAGCCATTCCTATTTGTGAACGTCATTTTTAAATTTTTTAATTAAGAACAAACTTGCTTTCATCCGGCGACTTTATCTTCCGAAATCATCCTGAACTCTTACAATATCATCTTCGTTACTTGGATTTTCGGAATCTGTATGCTGCCATATTTCGGCAATAATTCCCCAATGCTCCAAGCCAATAAGCCGATGCCGCTCTCCCTGGCGCAATCTTATCGTTTCTCCTTTTTGCAAGACGTGCTTTTTTGACTCCTGATCATCATCGCTGGTGGCCACTGAAACCGGGCCTTCCAGGCACTTCCAAATTTCTGCACGCCGGTGATGGTATTGCCAGCTCAACCTTGTTTGTGGCGCTACCAATAAAACCTTTGGACTTAGCTTCTCTGTAATTTTTAGCTGATCAATGCTTTCTCCCGGAAAAAATTGATCGATGAAGCGGGAAGCATCGGACTCTTCGATAACATAATAGCCGCCCCACGGGCGACTATCATCTTTATTATGAATTGTAAAGCCTTGCTGTTGCAGCATCTCAGCAATTTTTAAAAAGGTAGAATTTTTTTCTTTCATAACTGTTTCATTTTGGAAAACTGTACTTAAATCCTGTTGCCACAGTTTCTGCTTTCCGGGTGAAGCTTTTGAAAGCTGTAAGACAGAATAATTTTTCGCCAATATTACAAAGTTATTTCCCATTGCAATCTGCAACCTCGTGGATTGCAGGATGAGCCAAATCCTAAATTTCTAAAGTGCCTCCTGATTGACTTGTTTTCAAATTAAAAAAATTTCATTAGCTAAACTGGCTTATAACAGGTTGATACTAAAACTCGATCTCTCCCGTTTATAGTAATGTAAAAAACCCTAACACTGGAATTATAGCAAAAGCTCATAGGCTTCTGTCATGGTTTCTGATTATTTACAACACATAGAATCGTCCTTATGAAAAAAGAAGCTTTTGTCGCCAGGCCATCCTATTCGGGATCTGCAGAAGCCCAACTGTTTTTAGAAGGTCAATTGGTAATTCGTAATGCCTCACTTCTAAAACAAGAACTTTTAACTGCGCTATCAAATTCTCAAAATTTAGAGCTCATTCTAAAAAATATAACCAAGGTCGATATGGCCTTTATACAATTAATTATTGCACTTCAAAAAACCGCTGCTAAAGACAACAAATCGGTTTCGTTGAAAATGAAGCCTTCCGGATTTGTAAGTTCTGTTCTCAGGAACAACGGATTGGAGAAATACTTCGCAATCAAAAACGATGCTTGAGGCGATGAAAAAGTCAGAAAGCATTTTAATAGTTGACGATTCTCAAATGATTTTGAAGACGCTTGGCTTCATGGCAAAGGCAGAAGGATACGAAGTCTTAACTGCTGCGAATGGAAAAAGTGCTGTCGAATTCCTGGATGGCAGGAATATAGACCTGGTGATCACTGACCTGCATATGCCTGTAATGGATGGCCTTGCCTTGATCAGTGAAATGAGATTGATTGAAGAATATCGATACGTGCCTTCAATTCTGTTTGTTGCAGATGATGATGACGAACGCAAAAAGTTGATCGAAAAGTCCGGCGCTACCATGCTTTTCGACAAAGGAGATATCAAAAAAAAGATGGTTCCACTTATCAATAAAATACTGGGCTAATGGAATTGCTTCAAACAAAATATAAAGAGGAAGCGATCGAATTGATTGAAGCAATGGAAAAATCTTTGCTGGCGATGGGGAATGGATCAAATGATCCTGCTATTATAGAAGAAGTTTTCCGGAATATGCACACGTTGAAAGGAAACAGTTCAATGTTTGGATTTAAACCTATCGCTGATTTCACCCATCATCTTGAATCCTTATACGAACTGATCAGGGCGGGCAACATAAAAATCTCAAGGCAAATATTGAATGTAAGTTTTGCCGCATTGGATCACCTGGTTTCACTCGTGAATAATGTTGGGACATTAACTGATGCTGAGCATAAAGTTCATCAT
>JBBSPT010000004.1:0-19186 GCA_038258515.1 Chitinophagales bacterium
CTTACCAATACTATACCGAGGCAGATATGGAAAAGCTCAAAGCTGCGGGCTACGACGAATCATTTTATTCATTGGAAGAGGGCATTGATGATTACGTAAGAAACTATCTCATTTCAAATAGCTACTATTAAGGTTTCAATCTTTTTTCTCCTGAGAAGGAGTGCAGCAATTACCACTTTCTTTTTTCGGCGGGAGCCCAAATAAAGTCGCTGATAATGTGAAGCTTCAGATCCTTTTTAGCGCACTACATTTGCCGGGCCGGCTCTTAACAGCATTTTAGCAACGTTTTTTCCACAAAGATATTTTTCCTTTTTCATCATAAACTATTAGCCGTAAGTTTGCATGACCTCACGGATTTTACTTCCAGATTTTCATTTCCGACGGTCATTTTTTTATTCAGAGTTATTTTATTGGTAAGAAATATTAGTTGTTTCTTGCTGATTTATTTATAAAATTATTTTTAATACTCAACTCAAAAATGGCCAAGTATATTTTTGTCACCGGCGGTGTAACATCATCCTTAGGAAAAGGTATAATAGCTGCTTCTCTTGCGAAGTTGTTGCAGGCAAGAGGATTAAAAACAACTATTCAAAAATTTGATCCTTATATAAACGTTGATCCGGGAACGTTGAATCCATATGAACATGGCGAATGCTATGTTACGGAAGATGGAGCGGAAACAGATCTTGATCTCGGGCACTATGAAAGGTTTTTGAATATTCATACTTCACAGGCAAACAACGTAACTACCGGTCGTATCTATCAGACTGTTATTAATAAGGAAAGAGAAGGAGATTATCTTGGAAAAACGGTGCAGGTAGTTCCTCACATAACTGACGAGATCAAGCGAAGAATGTTACTGCTTGGGGAGAAGAATGAATACGATATAATCATAACTGAGATAGGCGGAACGGTCGGTGATATTGAAAGTCTTCCATTTATAGAGGCAGTGCGTCAATTGCAATGGGAAATGCCTGAAGAGGATTGTATCATCGTACATCTCACCCTGGTTCCATACCTGAAAGCGGCAAAGGAACTTAAGACAAAACCAACGCAGCACAGCGTAAAGCTGATGAGTGAAAATGGAATTCATCCTGATATTCTTGTTTGCCGCACCGAACGGCCACTTGGAGATGAATTGAAAAGAAAGATTGCACTTTTTTGCAACGTAAAAGAAAATGCGGTAATAGAGGCAGCAGACGCGTCAACCATCTACGAAGTACCGATCGCAATGCTTCGCGAAAATTTGGATTTGATTGTATTGAAAAAACTGCAGATTACCGACTACACTGAGCCCGATCTTGGAAAGTGGAAGGAGTTCCTGGAAAAATTAAAACATCCACGTTTTAAGGTTACCATTGGCCTGATTGGAAAGTATATCGAACTGCAGGATGCTTATAAATCCATTCTTGAATCTTTTATTCACGCGGGAGCAATGAATGATTGTAAAGTTCAGGTTGTAAATGTGCATAGTGAATATATCACGGAGGAAAATGTTGCGGAAAAATTGAGCGGATTGGATGGGCTGCTCGTCGCTCCTGGTTTCGGTTTCCGTGGAGTCGAAGGGAAAATAAGCGCGGTAAAATATGCACGCGAAAATAGTCTTCCATTTTTTGGTATTTGTCTTGGAATGCAAATGGCCGCAATAGAATTTGCAAGAAATGTTCTTGGGATTAAGGATGCCGATTCTACAGAGATGAGCGAAAACACGCTCAACCCTGTAATCGACATGATGGAAGAGCAGAAGAAAATTACTATGAAAGGTGGAACTATGCGGCTTGGATCTTATCCATGTCAAATAAAAGAAGATACACTCGCTCACGAAATCTATGGCACTACTTTGATTAATGAGCGCCATCGTCACAGGTGGGAATTCAACAACAAATACCTGGCAACTTTCGAAGAAGCCGGCATGATTGCGAGCGGTATGAATCCGCAGACAGGACTTGTAGAAATTTTGGAATTATCAAATCATCCTTTTTTCATAGGGGTTCAATACCATCCGGAACTGAAAAGCACCGTAGAAAACCCGCAACCTATATTTGTTCGTTTTATCAACGCTGCAATCGATTTTAATCATTCATCAATGCTCAAAAACAAGGTGAATTTGGAAAGTGAAATAAGCACATGAAATGCCGATCCAGCGGAATTTTAATCTTAACATTATGGTATAATATTGAGTTTAAACTGCAGAGCACCTACTTAGTCTATAGTGTATATTTGCGAGGTTGCGAATATTGGCTAACAAATAAATACTATGATAAAAAAATTATTTTTCTTCCTTCTCATTTTGCCGGGATTCAGTTCCTTTTCTCAAACTTCCTATTTCGGAAAAAATGATCCCGATGCAAAAAAAATCTTAGACAACGTAAGTTCAAAGTTCAAAACGTATAAATCGGTTACTGCTAAATTCAACCTGAAAATTGAGAATGGAGAAGGCCAGGTTTTGGGTACCAAAACCGGAACCGTATATATGAAAGGAAATCAATACAGAATTAGTCTCCCGGGACAGGAAATTTATAGTGATGGTAACAATGTCTGGACCTATGAAAAGGAGGCAAATGAAGTTCAAATCACTCCTATTGACCCGACTGCAAACATGATTACTCCACAAAAAATGTTTACCAACTTTTATGACAAGGACTTTTTATACAAGTTGAATGAAAGTGCTGAATTAAATAAAAAAGCGTTGCAACAAATTGAATTGACGCCTATCGATAAAACCAGGGCATTTTTTAAAGTATTGGTCGATGTCGATAAGACTACCCAATCAATTAAGTCCACAAAAGTTTTCGAAAAAAATGGCAATAAGTACACTTACAACGTGCTTAGCATGAAAACCAATAGCCCTCTGCCTGCGACCTTGTTTGCTTTTGATCTCAAAAATTATCCTGGAGTTGAAGTTGTGGATCTTCGATAATGAAAGGAAAGATTTGATCGCCACATAGCTGTGCGAAAGCAGCATGATTATCCACCCCAACGAAAGCTATCAATTTTTAATCCTGCCAGGTCCATGACTCTGTCTACGACAGTACCCGCGAGCTCTTCAATCGTCTTCGGCTTACTATAAAAAGAAGGCGTGGCAGGGCAAATGATTCCACCAGCCTGGGATATGGTTTCCATATTTTTAATGTGCACTAAATTATAAGGAGTGTCTCTTATGACGCAAATAAGTTTGCGTCGCTCTTTTAGTACTACGTCCGCTGCTCTCGAGATCAGGTCATCGGAAGTGCCAGCAGCAATTCTGCCCAAAGTTCCCATACTGCACGGGGCAATGATCATAGTATCATATTGGCCCGACCCTGAAGCGAATGGTGCCATAAAATCAGTCTTCGAAAAATATTTTGCATCGAAATTCTGATAATCATGGTTGCCGAGTTCAGTTTGCCAAACGAGCTTCGCATTATCGGAAATCACAATTCCCAGGTCGCTCCATTGCTCCTTGATTAAGAACAACTTTCGCAATAGCAGTTGGGGATAAATGGAACCGCTTGCTCCTGTTATTGCTAAAACGATCTTATGCATAGTAAAAAATTAAGATTTATTTAATTTAATGGAAAGGCACGACGTTATAATTTAGTTGTCCACAAAAACAAATAAAACAATATTTATATCGTTATCTCGTCAATTCCTGAAAAATGAAAATTGTTTTAGCGGCTGGCTTTATCATGATGACTTTTGGAACTAAAGTTACTTCAACTCAACGGGATAAACCCGAATGGATGGACATGAAACAACTTTCTGTAGAAATGAAAGCAGGGAGAAAGCCGGTGATAATTGATTTATATACGACCTGGTGCTACTGGTGTAAAGTGATGGATAAAAAAACGTATGCGAATAGCAAGGTTGCAGATTATATTAATGAACATTTTTATCCGGTGAAACTTGATGCAGAAACAAAGGAATCAGTAAACTGGAATGAAAAGGATTTTAATTACAATGTGGGGTATAAAGTAAATGATTTTGCATTATTTCTCACGTCAGGACAATTAGCGTTCCCTTCTACCGTTATTATCCCTGATAAACTTTCTCAGCCGGTGGCAATAGCTGGATTTTTAGAGCCAAAGGAAATTGAACCAATTTTAAAATATTTTGGAGAAGGTGCATACAGGGCGAAAAGTTACGAAGCGTATAAATTGACTTTTAAATCAACATGGTGATAACCATCAAAATTATAAGAAGCTGCAAAGGCAGTTTTAAACTCGGTTTTTCATAGGATATTGGATTAAAACGGGGGTGGATTTCTATCCGGCCCCTAATTTTTTTAAAACATTGAATGCAACTACTGACTAAAAGTTAACGACTTGTAAATGACATTGAAATCGTCATCAAGGTTCTAACAACTTTTAGTATTAAAAATATTAGTGAACTGCGCCGTCAGTTCCAAACTCGGTTTTTCATAGGATATTGGATTATAACAGGGGTGGATTTCTATCCGGCCCCTTTTTTATTATTTGAATCAGATGGAAATAGTTGCAACAGCGCTCAGATAAGTCACGCCGAAAAATGTTAAAACTTTTTAAAAGAGAATAAGTACGCAACCTGAAGTATGAACGGAGCGACTTTTATATAGATTATAGTCTTAGAATTAAATGGTTAAGATTTTTTGATTATCCCGGGCTTCTTTTGAGTTGCCCGGTTTTTTTTACATCTCCCCTTTTTGTCCAAAACCGGTGTCAGCCATATCTGGAATATTCTCAGACTTATATAATCCTGCGTCTAATTTCTTCTTTGTTTCCTCAAACGCAATCAAGGTAAGCTCGATGTCTTCGTCACTGTGGGCAGCGGTAGGGATAATCCTGAATATTATTTGTCCCTTTGGAATAACCGGGAATACAACTACTGAACAAAAAATATTGTAATTCTCCCGCATGTCCATCACCATGCTGGTTGCTTCCGGAAGGCCACCCTTCATGTAAACGGGTGTAACAGGACTATTTGTTGTACCTATGTCGAGACCTCTTCTTATAAGACCTTCCTGAAGAGCATTCACATTTTGCCAAAGTCTCCTGCGCAATTCAGGCATAGTTTTCAGCATCTCCATCCTGGTTAACATTCCATCCACAACAACCAGCGGAAGACTTTTTGCAAAAATCTGTGAACGGACGTTGTATCTCAAATAGGTAATTATATTTTTAGGACCGCTGACAAATGCGCCTATACTTCCCATACTTTTGACGAAAGTGCTGAAGTACAGATCAACTTCCTGCTGGCATCCCTGCTCTTCATCTGCGCCTGCGCCGGTTGGCCCCATGGAGCCAAAACCATGAGCATCATCAATAATGATTCTGAAATTATATTTTTTCTTCAACGCAACAATTTCTTTTATCTTCCCCTGATTACCACTCATTCCAAATACTCCTTCCGTGATTAATAAGATTCCGCCTCCATTTTTTTCAGCAATCTTTGTCGCTCTTTGAAGTTGCTTCTCACAATCAGATACATCATTGTGCTTATACTTATAACTAAATCCCATGTGCAGGCGTACCCCGTCAACGAGACACGCATGAGCTTCACCATCATAAACAATAACATCCCTGCGATTCACTAACGCATCGATTACACTCATCACCCCCTGATAACCAAAATTTAACAACATTGCGTCTTCCCTGCTTACAAATGTTGACAGAACTTTTTCCAATTCTTCATGCAGGGAGGTTTCACCACTCATCATTCTTGCGCCCATCGGGTTGCCCATCCCGTATTTTGCGGCAGCTTCCGCGTCAGCCTTCCTTGTTTCCGGATGATTTACGAGACCGAGGTAATTATTCAGGCTCCACACTATTTTTTCTTCCCCCCTGAAAAGCATTCTGCTACCAAGTTCACCTTCGAGCTTTGGGAATGCAAAATATCCATGTGCACGTTCAACGTGTTTTCCTAAAGGCCCGGCATCCTTACTAAATTTTTCAAAAAGATCAATCATTCTTTTATTTTTAATTGATAACCGGCGCAAAAATAAGCGATTCGTACATACAAAAACGGGTACAGCGTTGACTTTTGTTAAAATTTCGACTGTGTATTCCTATAACAATTTGTTATTCCAAAGAATGCAAAATCAGATGTTCCAATGCTGATTGAACAGTCTAAAGAAGCGGCGAATGTGGCAAGTGTGGAAAAGAGTTTCTCATCGAGGAGGACAGAATTTCTATTTGTATTCCTGACTCTTACTGTATAGAACAATTGAATTGAAATGTAGAAATCAATCACCCTGCATTTGTTCCGCGAAGTATTTGTGGAAGTAGGGAATCGTTTCGATGCCTTTATAGAAATTCTCCAGGCCGAATTTTTCGTTAGGTGAATGTAAGTTATCACTGTCCAAGCCGAACCCCATAAAAATAATTTTAATCCCTAATTCCTTTTCCAATATGGAACAAATGGGGATGCTTCCGCCACCTCTTACGGGAACAGGGGCTTTCGAAAAAGTTTTTTCGATAGATCTCGCTGCAGCTTTATATCCTTCACTGTCTATTGGGGTGATATAAGGTTCTCCACCGTGATGTTCAAAAGCTTCTACTTTCACCGAAGGCGGCGCTGCATTTTTGAAGTAATTCAGGAGAAGCGCAGTGATCTTTGCCGAAGACTGATTTGGTACCAACCGCGCTGAAATTTTTGCCGTTGCTTTTGAAGGCAATACAGTTTTTGCACCTTCCCCGGTATATCCACCCCAAATACCATTCACTTCCAAAGTGGGCCTTATTCCTGTTCTTTCAATTGTTGTAAAACCCTTTTCTCCCCAAAGTTCTTCGGCCCCAACTTCTTCCTTGTAATCGCTTTCGCTGTAGGGAGCCTGATTCATTAACTCTCTTTCTTTTTGCGACGCCTCAACCACATCATCATAAAATCCGGGAATTGTGATGTGATTGTTTTCATCGAAACAACCAGCGATCATTTGAGCCAGAATTGTAATTGGGTTGGCAACTGCACCACCATACGTTCCACTATGTAGATCTCTTCCCGGACCAGTGACTTCCACTTCGATATATGAAAGGCCACGCACCCCGATATCCAATGAAGGTGTCTCGAGGCTAAGCATAGAACTGTCGCTGATAAGGATTACATCAGCCTTCAACAACTCCTTATTTTCCTTCACAAACTTTCCGAGATTTGGTGAGCCTATTTCTTCTTCTCCTTCTATTAAAAATTTAATGTTCGTGGCCATCGTATCCGTCTTTACCAGGGTTTCCATCGCCTTCAGGTGCATGTAGAATTGCCCTTTATCATCTGCCGATCCCCGGGCATACACTTTTCCGTTCGAAATCACCGGATCAAAAGGATCATTCTTCCATAGTTCCAATGGCTCGACAGGCTGCACATCGTAGTGCCCGTAAACCAGTACCGTAGGTTTGCTTCTGTCAACTATTTTCTCTCCGAAGATGACCGGAAAACCTTCGGTAGGAAGGATTTCCGCCTTATCTGCGCCTGAAGACAAAAGCCTGGCTTTTACGGCTTCAGCACACAGGTCCATATCCTTCTTGTGCTCGCTTTTGGCACTAACCGAAGGTATTCGCAAGAGTTCGATCATTTCGTTCAAAAATCTTTCTTTATTTTTTTCCTGATACTCTTTCCATACCTCCATTGCGATCATTTTTTGTGAAGAACGAATATATAACTTTTGGTGAAGACGCTATGATAGCAGTGTGTTATACAGGCTGACAAAATCTTAACATGATATAAAAAATTTCTTTGATAAATATTTGGAAAACAATGACCGAAATTGATACATTTGCACCAGATTGCTTTTCAATACATCAGCCTTTGTTTTAGTTGCATCCAGAAAAAAGGATGCCTCTATACAAAGGCTGAGTCTATTTAGAAAGGCAGGCACCAGCAAACTTTTTTTTGAAGAAAGCTACGTCTTCCTGAACACACCGGTTGCATTTCTTGCCCCTATTCTTATCTTTTTAAATACTCTGTAATAGTACTCCTTATTAAATAGTTGGGAATCGTGCATTGCTTTATAGGTAAGGAAAATCCCCACCGGAGTCAGTACTATGACGGGCAGCCACATCCCTGTTACAGGATCTAACGTGTTGTCTTTTGTAAACTTTTCTCCAAAAATATTGAGCAAATAAAAGATCATGAAGAAGATCAGTGCTACCACCAGCGGCATACCTATACCACCCTTTCTTATAATGGAACCCAGTGGTGCTCCAATAAAAAATAATACAAGGCAGGCAATAGAAAGGGATAACTTTTTATGCCACTCGATTTTGTTGTAGTTGATTTCCTGAAGTCGTCCCGCATAATCATTTCCGGATATTTCAAGCACATTCCTGATATTACTGACAAGATTCAAAGCCTGATCAGTTACAGCAGTTTTCAGGCTATCAGGAACCACATCATTAAAAGACTTCAAAGGGGCGGATGCATGTGATTTTCGGACTGTACCTGCTACATTCTTATTTGAAGCACTATCCTCGTACTCTGCATATTTTATGAAGCGCTTGAGGTCGGCCTTGTTTCTTCGAATCAGGGAATCCGGGATTTTTTTTAAAGAATCTATCGCGTAATCTAACTGTCTAAGAGTTTTCATCCTGATATTGTTCATGAAAAGACTGTCAGATGTTTTTTGAATATTGAGCTGCGTAAGATCAAAAAGTTTATTGTATTCTTTAAATCCAAGCGAAATAAATTCCGTTTGTTCAGAGTTCACGTTTCCTTTTTCTTCGTAGCGATGGCCATTTTTCAGTCTGAATTCAAGAAACTTTTTATCGTCACTGACGGTCATTTTGCCTCTTTCCGAAATGATAGTGTTATCCTGCACTCCATAATTCTGCTCATAAATAATGACGTTTTGGAGCGTGCTTTTATCCTTTTCTTTCTTACCAACTTTGATCGAAAACCCTTTGAAACCATTATAAAAGACTCCGTCCTTTAAATCGAAGGCAGGGCTTTTTCTATAAATATCATTGTAAATAACAGCAAACTTTAAATTGGCAACCGGGGCTATATAATTGGCGAAAAGAAATGCGACGCCTGTTAGAAACAGGGATACAAAAAAGAGGGGTCGCATAAACCGCAACAGGGAGATGCCGGAAGACTTAATGGCGACAAGCTCAAAGTTTTCGCCGAGCTTACCGAAGGTCATGATTGAAGAAAGTAAAATGGCAATGGGAAGCGCTAATGTAACGAGGGTGGCACTTGCGTAAATCAAAAATCTAATGAGGGTGACCAGGTCAAGGCCTTTCCCAACGAGATCATCAATGTACTTCCAGAGTATCTGCATCATGAACACAAAAAGTGTGATGAAAAACGTAGCTATAAACGGCCACAGAAACGCCTTTAGAATGAGTTTGTCGAGTTTTTTAAACATGCAGTTAACACCGGGAAGTGCTACATTTATATCTGTTCGTTGTAAATTTCATTTATGAGTGCAAAAGCAAAAATAAGCCTTTCGCAATTCGAATCGGAACTGGTGAACAGTGCTGACTGGATTTTCACAAAACAAAACATCATCAATAAAGTCGGAACTCTTTTCGGAGAAATGCTGCATGAATACAAACAAATTTCGCTGATCGAAAGTCCTGTTATTCCCGGATTAGATCCAGCACAGAACGGTAAAATTTCTAAGGGTGAAAATTATAAAGGATTGCCTTACGTAATGCTGGACTATCCAGCCCTTTTTAGTAAAGAAGCAATTTTTGCAATCAGGTCCATGTTTTGGTGGGGGAATTTTTTCAGCATCACGCTACATATTTCCAGCCAAAATTTACTAAAGGATTTATGCATTGCCGACCTCTTGATTCACTTGCAAGGTTCGGATTTTTTTATCTGTATTAACGACAATGAATGGGATCACAGCTTTGATCGCTTAAATTATATTCCGATAGATGAAATCGATTCCGTTCAAATTAAAAAAATTCTTTCCGGCCCTTTTTTCAAAATTTCAAAAAGAATTGAACTTAGCAGGTGGAATGAGGCAGAAGATTTTTTTCAAAAAAATTTTCGGGAAATAATATCCTTGTTTAGCCGATGATGTTTTTTAAGCGGGAAGGTATAATGCCGTGACGAGGCAGCAGTTAATAAATGGGTCGGCACTAATTTCCCAGACGATGAAACAACTCTTTTACCTGGGTCTCCCAGAGTTGGCTCTGATCTTTGATTTCCTTTTTTTCCGCGAAATCATTTATTATCAAAATCGTTAAGTTGGTAACTTCAGATTTTTCTATGCTGAACTCAAAATATTCTTCCTTGGGAGAATTGAGCCAGTGAAAACGAATACTTTTATTTTCCTCAGATGCAACGACCTCAGCTTCCTCTGCAGAACCATTCCAGGCGAAACTGAATAGCCCATCCTGGTCTTCCACTTTATCTGCAAACCATTCCTGAAGTCCCGTGGATGTTGATAAAAATTCATATAAAATCACCGGCGAACATCTAACAGGATACTCAAGCGTGTACTGTACTTTCTTGCTCATCTTTTTATTAAATCAATGATGTATATGTGCAATAATATAAAAAATTCAATTAACCAACATAATTTATAGTTACGACCGGCAAACTACTGAAATGAAAGTTCTTTTAGTAGAAGCAAATAGTTGCAGGAACGAAAAAGCGATAACAATTTTTTTGGCAGCATACTTAAAAGATATTAAATTACGTTAGATACTCAGCTAAAAACCACTAATTGTGACTTACTACTTTTTAGTAAAACCACCCCAATAAAAAGTACAACTTATGAGTATGCGTCAACTGAAAATTTCCAAATCAATTACAAATCGCGAAAGCGAAAGCCTGGAAAAATATTTACAGGAAATAGGAAGGGTAGAGCTAATTAGCCCGGAAGAAGAGGTAAAACTGGCAATCCGCATAAAACAAGGTGACCAGGACGCACTTGATAAACTTACAAAAGCGAACCTTCGATTTGTAGTTTCAGTTGCAAAGCAGTACCAGAACCAGGGACTTACCTTGCCGGATTTGATTAATGAAGGAAACCTCGGATTGATAAAAGCCGCACAACGGTTTGATGAAACCAGGGGGTTTAAATTTATTTCCTATGGTGTTTGGTGGATAAGGCAAAGTATCATGCAGGCTCTCGCAGAGCAATCCCGGATTGTACGGTTACCATTAAACAAGGTAGGGCTAACCAATCGCATTGCCCGCGCTTATTCTTATCTCGAACAGGAATTCGAACGCACTCCGACGGCTGAAGAATTGGCCTTCTATCTTGATATTGATACGGAGGAAGTGTCAGCAACAATGAATGTTGCTGCACGACATGTGAGTATGGATTCTCCATTGAGTGAAGGAGATGAAAGCACACTCATTGACGTGATGGTAAACAGCAATGCGGACAGCGCAGATAAGCAAATAATGTTCAGGGATTCTTTGAAACAGGAAATTCAGCGGTCACTCAGTGTGCTTACTGAGAGACAAAAAGAAGTCATTTGTTTTTTCTATGGGATTGGAATGGATCAATCCATGAGTCTTGAAGATATTGGCGCCAGGTTTTGCCTCACAAGAGAAAGAGTACGACAAATAAAAGATAAAGCGCTTACAAAATTGCGTACGGCTTCAAGATGTAATCTACTTAAAGAATATATGGGCGTTTGATTCAGCCAAAATATTTTATTATCGAAGTGTGCAATTCATTTGCGCACTTTTTTGTTTCTGACATCCGGCAAGACTCAACACATCGGACACCGGCTTTCAAAAATCTAAAATATCTTTGCTCATAAATGACGAACTATTTCAAGATAGGCAGGCTGGCTGGCACGTTTGGCATCGAAGGCATATTAGTTTTGGAACAAAACCTTGGAAAAAAAACCTCACTGAAAGGGCTGAAAACAATCTTTATTGAAAAGAATCAAAATTCCTTTTTCCCCTATTTTGTGGAGTCTTCTAAGATTAAAAACGAGAAGGAAGTTTTTTTGAAACTAGAAGGAATCTCTTCAAAAGAGCAAGCCAGGAGCTTATTGAAAAATGAGGTGTGGCTCGAAGAACCGGATTTTAAAAGGCTTGCTGCTTCATCTGCACCCATCTCTTTTTTAGGATTTACTGTGATAAATGAAAAAGAAGAGTTGGGCGAGGTGACAGAAGTCATTGAGCAACCGCACCAGGTATTGTGCAAAATAAATTTTGAAGGCAAAGAAGCTTTTCTTCCTGTGCACGAGGAAACACTGGAGAAAATCGATAAGAGAAAAAGAATAATTTATCTAAAACTTCCTGATGGATTATTAGA
The DNA here is from genome assembly GCA_038258515.1 of Chitinophagales bacterium. GTDB lineage: Bacteria > Bacteroidota > Bacteroidia > Chitinophagales > Chitinophagaceae > Ginsengibacter. The sequence goes on from JBBSPT010000004.1 coordinate 12,182, forward strand.
TGTCTATAAAGGTTTTTAAATCTGATTTAAAATTCCCTGATGGTAGCTCCTCCCGCAAATATTATTGCGCATTTTGATCTTGATTCATTTTTTGTTTCGGTGGAATATCTAAAAAATCCTTCGTTAAGAGGAAAGTCTGTGATTGTCGGTGGAAGCCGTGAAAGAGGTATTGTAACGACTTGCAGTTATGAAGCCAGGAAATTCGGTGTGCATTCGGCGATGCCAATGAAAATAGCAATGGGTCTTTGCCCGCACGCTATTATTGTAAAAGGAACCTATTCGGAATACAGTAAGTATTCAAGGTGGGTCACTCAGATTATCGCGGAAAAAGCACCTGTGTTTGAAAAGGCTTCTATAGACGAATTCTATCTTGACCTAACGGGAATGGAAAAATTTTTCGATCCGCTTCAATGGACAATCGATCTTCGCAATCTTATCATTTCAGACACGGGGCTGCCTATTTCTTTTGGGATCGGAAGAAATAAGATGATAGCAAAAATGGCAACCAACGAGGCCAAGCCCAACGGATATCTGCAAGTTCCGGATGGCCGCGAGAAAGAGTTCCTGGCTCCGCTTGCCATCAATAAAATTCCGGGAGTGGGCCAGCAGACTGAACAAATACTTGCATACAATGGATTTAAACTGATTAGGGATCTTCACAAATCTTCTGCTGAAACGATGATACAGCTGTTTGGTAATTCGGGTCAGCAGCTTTGGGTTCGTGCGCAGGGTGAACAGCGTTCAGTTTTTTCACCCGGGCACCAGGCGAAATCTATTTCTACTGAAAATACATTCGAGGAAAATGTCCTTGATGTAAATCTCCTGATGATGGAAATTGTGAGGATGACAGAAAAAGTTGCTTTCAGTCTTAGAAAAGATGAGAAATTTGCGGGATGCATCACAATTAAATTAAGGTATCCTGATTTTGAAACAACATCGAGGCAGGTAGGTATTCCCTATACAAATGCTGATGATGAAATTATACCGGTGGCAAAAGACCTTTTCAATAAATTATACAAGAGCGGAAAACCGGTAAGATTACTGGGAGTGCGATTGAGCGATTTTTCAGACAATGCAGTCCAAACTAATCTCTTTCAAAATATTGAAAGGAAGAATTTTCTTTACAATGCTGTTGATAACGTCAAAAATCGTTTTGGCAAGGATAGTATAGTGAGGGCAGGAGGCCGATTAAACCCCAACAAGAAGAATATCTTCTAAAGTTTTCTTTTCCAAAATTTTCAAGGTTGCGTCCCGGGTAATGGTCATCATTTTGCGAAGGCCGCAAATATCTTCATCGCAGTCTTCGCATTTTTCATAAAAATTAAGACTGACGCAAGGCAGTAACGCTATCGGGCCGTTCACCACCCGGATCACCGTTGCCAGGTTAATTTGTCGCGGAGAAAATTTCAAACTATATCCGCCACCTTTGCCCTTTTTACTTTCGAGCAGGTCAGCTTTTTTTAATTCATTTAAAATATTTTCAAGGAATTTTAAAGGAATTTTTTTTTTGACTGAGATATGACTAATTAGAACAGGGCCTTTTCCATAATTTTCTGCCAGGTAAATAAGGGCTCTAAAGGCATATTGTGTTTTTTTTGAAAGCATCTGGTACCAGGAATATTTATGCGAATTTTTAGTAGCGCAAAGAAAGATACAAAGTTATTACAATATCCCTACTATTTTAGTAGGTTGTTATATCTTTGTTCCATTCACAACAAAAATTTAATATTATGAGTCTACAATTGGGCGACACTGCCCCGGATTTTACAGCAGAAACAACAGAAGGTAAAATCAATTTCTACGAGTTTCTTGGCGATGGGTGGGGCGTCTTATTTTCCCATCCGGCAGATTATACCCCGGTATGCACAACCGAATTAGGCCGGACCGCGGCCTTACAGAAAGAATTTGAAAAGAGAAACGTCAAGGTCCTTGCGGTTAGTGTCGATCCGCTTGACAAACACATGGGATGGAGAAATGACATTAACGAAACACAGAACGTGAATGTAGAATTTCCAATCATTGCTGACGAAGATAAAACTGTCGCAAACTTGTATGGAATGCTACATCCAAATGCTTCAGCTACAGCGACTGTTCGTTCACTATTTGTTATAGGACCGGATAAAACGATCAAACTGATGATCGTTTATCCCGCTTCGACAGGCAGAAATTTCAATGAAGTGTTGAGGGTAATTGATTCGCTGCAGCTAACCAGCGATCATAGCGTTTCTACTCCTGCAGATTGGCAACAAGGTGAAGATGTGATCATTTCACCGGCCATCAATAATGAAGATGCGCAGAAGAAATTTCCAAAGGGAGTAAAGATTATTAAGCCTTATTTGCGCTACACCCCGCAGCCAAATCTTTAGTTTTTCTTACATAGGACGTCAACGGTTAAAAAAGAATCCGGATAAACTTCGTTTTTTTTTATTTCCGTTGACGTTTTTTATACTTGTCATCATAGCGTTTTTCGGTTTTTTGCAAGTTGTTGCCGGAAAGCGCTCATGTCTTTGGGCAGCGCAGCTTTTAGAAGATGATGATTGCCGGCTGTATCGACAAACTCCAGGGTCTCCGAATGCAGGCACAATCGGTTCATGATAGGCCGTTCTTCCTCATCGTGTTGACTCAATTTATATTTTTTTTTGAAAGAAGAAAGTAGCAAGGGGCTGCCGTCGCCATAAAGAGGATCGCAGGCGATCGGATGTCCTGCAAATTTCATGTGAACCCGAATTTGGTGAGTTCTTCCGGTATGAATTCCAAATTGTACGAGGGAATAAATGCCATAATCTTCCAAAACTTTATAATCTGTGAGCGATGATTTTCCTTTCTTATTCACTGTCATCAGCCCCTTCTTGTATGGATGTTCAGTTATAGATTCTTCGATGGATCCTGCCTTCACAGGAAGGGATCCGCGAACGATACCGAGATAAGTCTTTTTTATTTTTCGTTGCTCGAATAACTGTGACAGATATTTATGAGTTTCGGCATTTTTTGCGAAGATTACGAGTCCACTCGTTTCACGGTCAAGCCGGTGCACAATAAAGATATCCTCATACTTCTTTTGAAGAAACTTATAGAGTGATGCCTGGGATTCATCGTGGCGATCCGGAATCGTGAGCAATCCGGGAACTTTATTCAGCGCAACAAAGTCTTCATTTTCAAAAACAATATCGTAAGCCTTTGTTTTCATGAATTGGCAGTTTTCGTTTTCTTACTCAGCGTTTTTCTTTGTAACAACTCCACTGATATTTTTTTGCTTGTTCATATATTTCAACAACCGGATCTCCTTTTCTGCAAGATATCGCCACTTTCCCCGCTCAATATTTTTCTTCGTAAGATTTGCATACATCACCCTGTCAAGGGATTTTATTTCGTAACCTAAATGTTCGAAAATGCGCCGTACAATCCTGTTTCGTCCGCTGTGCAATTCAATTCCGATAATCGATTTATCTTTCGCATCGGCATAGGCCAGAGCATCCGCGAAAATTTGTCCGTCTTCCAGCTTTATTCCATTCAGAATTTTTTCAAAATCTCCTTTCGTTAAAGGCCTTTCTAATTTTACTTCATACACTTTCCTGACATTAAAGCTCGGATGGGTTAGCGTTTGAGTGAGATCTCCATCATTAGTAAGTAGCAAAAGGCCCGAGGTATTTCTGTCCAGCCTGCCTACTGGATAGATTCTTTGATCAGTGGCATTTTTTGTAAGCTGGAGTACGGTTTTTCTATTTTGCGGATCATCAGTTGTCGTTATATAATCCTTTGGTTTATTCAATAAAATATAGACAAGGTTTTTGGTAACGAACAACTTTTTCCCATTATAAAAGACTTCATCCTTCTCACTGACTTTGAAGGCTGGCTGCGTAATGCCTTGTTTATTTACTGACACCTTGCCGTCGATGATCAAAGAGACTGCGTCGCGTCTGGAAGTCACGCCACAATGGGCGAGAAACTTATTCAAAGGCATTTCGAATTTGTTCCCACCGGTTTCGCGAGACAACCCTTTTGAGGCCTTCGGACCGTCCTGCGAAAATTTATTTTTTCTTTTCGTGGGCTTTGGAGCTGTATCGGGGGAGCTTGTTTTGGAAGTAAAATTTAGCTGGCGCAGGGCTCTTTTTTCTTCGAACCTTTTTTCAATTGCGGAAGCACGTTCTTTCTTTGCAGTTTTTTTTTCCTGCCTGAACTTCTCCTTTACTGCCGCGTTATTTTTTGGATTGATAAACTTTTTGAATGATTGCTGACTCATATAAATAATTTGCTGTTTTTCAACAGTAGTGAACTGCAAATGTAGAGTAAAGTAAACAGGTGAACCAACGGAGGGTTCACCTGTAATTTTCAAAGGGAAATTATTTTATTGTCAAGACTTTTCAATGGTTCTTGCTTTCACTCTCCCGGGCCTGTTCTGTTTCATCTCTCCTCTTTTTTTCCATTGTTCCGCGCTCAGAATGTTTTTCACTGATTCCTCACGAGTCTTTCTCAACTGCATTAATTGCTCTTTTTTTTGATCTGCAGTAGAAGAATTATCTTCTTTAATTGCTTTTGCTTTTGCTTTGAAAGTTTTCTGATCTGTCTGCAATTGTGAAACCTGGGCATCAGTGAGTTCAAGGCGCGATTTCATTCCGCTTATTCCGTTGTGTGCTTTGGTCTTCCTTTCGGTCTGATGTTGCTGCTTACGTTGAACCAATTTTTCCTTTTGCTCCGGCGTAAGTGTTGATTCGAATTTTTCTTTTTGTTCTTTTCTCAGTTCATTCTTTTTTGTCTCCAAATCTTCGGGACTCAGAGCTTTGTCCTGATCCAATAGATTCATTTTATTCCGATATTGGGAGCGAATATTTTTCATCTGCTCTTTTTGAGAATCAGAAAAGTTCATGTCTTTCATTTCGAAGGAGCGTCTTTCGTTTCCACGATGCATATTTCCAAACTTTTTATGGTTAGGGTTATGTTCTATAACTCGAGCAGAGTCTGCTGTTTGCGTATTTCCAGCAAAGGCAAAAATTAAAAACGCAAATAAAGTTGTTAAGTATTTTTTCATGTCATATAATTTTAAGCTGTCAATGTATCAATAGACACTAATCACTTTCACCGGTTTAATTCACCGATCCAAATAAATTGTTAACTAATGGGACTAAACGGAAATCTCAGTTCCGGTTTCCTTGTTTGCAAGCTGACCGCAGGCTGCATCAATATCCTTACCGCGGCTTATTCTTAATCTTACATTTACGCGATGGGCTGCAAGATGGTCCATAAATTTCTGCGTTGCATCCCTGTCAGGCTTTTCGAAGGTTGCCTTATCGATGGGGTTATATTCGATAATGTTTACCAGGTGCACAGGAACCTGTTTATAGATCTTTACCAGGTCATCAGCGTCTTGCAATGAATCGTTTTCTCCTTTGAATAGTATGTACTCAAAGGTGATCTCATTTCGCGTTTTTTCGTAGAAGTAATTGAGTGCCTCGATCAATGCTGCAATATTATTTGTTTCATTGATCGGCATAATTTCATTTCTCTTTTTATCATTGGCGGCATGAAGTGAAAGCGCCAGGTTAAATCTTACTCCGTCATCACCGAGCTGCCTGATCATTTTTGCGACGCCAGCGGTAGAAACGGTTATTCTTTTTGGGCTCATCGCCATTCCGTCATTTGCTGTAATGCGATCTATTGCACCGAGCACATTCTTGTAATTCAGCAGTGGCTCTCCCATGCCCATAAAAACGATATTGGTCAATTTTTTTCCTGACGTTTTTTCTGCAATTTCATTGAGAATTGCAACTTCATCATAGATCTCATCAAAATGGAGATTTCGCTTTCTTTCCATGTAACCAGTTGCACAAAATTTGCAACTTAGGCTACAACCAACTTGTGAGGACACGCATGCGGTTTGCCGGGATTCAACGGGTATCAAAACTCCTTCAACAAAATGCCCATCAAATGTTTTGAATTTTGTCTTCACTGTACCATCACTACTATATTGCGTTACATCAGTATGAAGTGCGGGAAGTGTGAAATTATCTGCCAGCGTTTTCCGCAGTTCTTTGCTCAGATTCGTCATTTCATCAAATGACCGGGCACGTTTTTGCCAAATCCATTCCCATACTTGTTTCGCTCTGAATTTCTTTTCGCCAATAGATAAAAAATGAGCAATCATTTCTTCTAAAGAAAGTGTCCTTATGTTTTTTTCCACATTCATTTTTGCAAAAGTAGCATATAAGGAAATGTGAATCCAGTGAACGGAAGTTAATATTATACTTTTTTAGGCACGTAAAAGAATGCTATTACAACTGACCGGAACGGAGAGTTTGGCCTTGTGTGATGCTGCAAAATAATTTTATATTGCAACCCTTCAAAATAGATTAAATCATGGAGACCGTATTTGTTGTTGATGCGTTGAGAACTGCAGTTGCAAGATATGGTGGATCGCTAAGCTCTATCCGGCCTGATGATTTATTGGCTTCAGTAATTGAAGCTCTTGTAAAGAGAAGTGGCAGTATTGATGTAAATGAAATTGAGGATGTGATTGCAGGAGATGCAAACCAGGCTGGCGAAGACAACAGGAATGTTGCGCGAATGTCGGCACTACTGGCCGGGCTGCCTGTGAGCGTTCCCGGTACTACTGTCAACAGGCTTTGCGCAAGTGGCTTGCAATCCATCATGGATGCGTCCCGCGCTCTTATGTGTGGCGATGGCCGTATTTATCTCGCGGGAGGAGTTGAGAGCATGACAAGGGCACCATTTGTAATGAGCAAAGCTGATGGGCCATTTAGAAGGAAAGCTGAAATCTATGACACAACGATTGGATGGCGGTTTCCAAATAAAAAATTGAATGAAAAATTTTATCCTTACTCAATGGGAGAAACCGCAGAGAACGTAGCAACGCAATGGAAAATTTCCCGGAATGCCCAGGACAAATTTGCGTTTGAAAGTCATCAGAAATATTTCGCAGCACTGGCTGCTGGAAAATGGAAAGAAGAAATTATTCCTGTGGAGTTAACGCCAAATGAGACGGATAAAATA
>JBBSPT010000005.1:0-19117 GCA_038258515.1 Chitinophagales bacterium
AGCTTGTATATAATCAAAAAACCTGTTCGCCAGCGAATAAAAATTACTTAGTCCCTGGTCATCGAAGAGCGTCAAACCAATAGTTGCTTCTTTCGTAAATTGATTAAGCACTGCGGGTTGCAGGTTGCCCTTAAAGATAATCTTGTCTTCTAAAATATCATCAGTGACCAACAGTTTAGCTTTTTTGTAAAAATTGCCCTCGCCAGCAATTATGAGCGTTGCATTTACCAACTGCATAGCCGGAATCAATGTCTCAAAACTTCGTCCTTCATTTACTGCTCCCTGGTATAGGATAAATTCTTCCCCTTTTTCTGCCGGTGTATCATCTTGCCTGATCGCAATACTTCGTATAACGGCGTAGTCAACACTATACATTTTTTTAAACTCTCCCGCGATCTGACGGTTTACGGTATAGCCATTTTTAAACTTTGGCACCGAAAACTTCTCTATTTTTTTCCAGACCTTATAAACGCCCGGACGCGAAACAATTTCTTTCATTTCACAGAAAAGTTCATGTGCATCGTAAATTCTTTTTATTTTCCTGATTTTACTTGTAAGAAGAACTGGTAAAATGGTGTCGAGATCTATCGCGCAAATACAGGAGCACTTTTTAAATAAAAGATGAAAGAAAAGGCGGGTATTAAATTCCGCGTAAAACAATTTTCCCATTTCAAAAAAGCATGAAAGTCTTTTTTGCCTAAAGGTTTGCGGACCAAGAGAAGCAGAATTCTTTAACTTTCTTCCGATTAATTCAACATTGTAGCCTGCTTTCACCAAAGATGAACAAATTCGAATCATTCTCTGGTCGTAGGAGAGATCGTTTGTAACAGTGAAGCAGATAGTCATTTCTCAAAAGATCAAAGATAAATTATAAACACTGCCAAACGTCCCTGGGAAGCTATTCATTTCCGGGAGACTACTTTTACTGACATAATTGATTCATAAAAATTATCAATGGTCATTTTCGGAGTTTTTTGACTGGTTACTGATTTGCAAATTCGGTGTATATTGATACTAATGAAACAGTTAAAGTCAGGAGATTAGTAATAACTTAATTTTTGCATCACCAGACTTTCAACCGATTCATTATTTAAATTAAATTATTACCTTCGCAGCCAAAATATAAATTTACTCGCAAAAAATGTCTTATTTAACATCTGAAAAAAAGGCCAAAGCATACGCTGAATACGGTGGAGATAGCAAGAATACCGGTTCAATTGAAGCTCAGGTCGCACTGCTTACGGATAATATCAATCACATTTCCAACCATCTTAAATCTAACAAAAAAGATTTTAGCACTCAACGGGGCCTGATGCAAATGGTTGGTAAAAGAAAAAGTTTGCTAACTTACCTTAGTAAGCATGATCTCTCCGGCTACCGTGCATTGATCGAGAAGTTAGGACTTCGCAAATAAAAACGTTACGATGATATTTCTCTTTATTCCCAACTGATTTTACGGTTGGGAATACTTTTTTTAATACACATGAAAATAAATATATGACGACTCCAAATCCAATTTCGGTAACCTTCGATATTGGCGGTGGCCGGATGGTCACAATTGAAACAGGAAAACTTGCCAGGCAGGCAGATGGTGCAGTAACTGTCCGCTTGGGTGACTGTGTGATTCTTGCAACCGTAGTGGCAAACAAAGAACCCAGAGACGGTCAGTCCTTTTTTCCTCTAACGGTCGACTACCAGGAAAAGTTTGCCTCTGCAGGCCGTATCCCCGGATCATTTTTCAAAAGAGAAGCCAGGCTTAACGATTATGAGGTCTTAACATCCAGACTTATCGATCGAGCCCTAAGGCCTCTTTTTCCGGATGACTATTTGTGTGACGTGCAAGTGCTTGTTTCTCTCATTTCCAGTGATCCGGAAGTGATGCCTGATGCGATGGCCTGCCTTGCGGCATCTGCGGCGCTCGCAGTTTCTGACATTCCGATCCAGGAAATTATCTCAGAAGTACGAGTGGGGAAAGTAAATGGAGAAATGATAGTGAATCCTACGAGAACTGAGCTCGCTGAAGCAGAGCTGGAATTTATTGTAGCTGCTACAGATCGTAATATCATGATGGTGGAAGGTCAGGCAAAAGAGTGCCAGGAGGAAGACCTCATCAATGCGATAGAATTAGCGCATAATGCAATAAAGACACAGGTAAATGCTCAAAAGGAATTAAGAGAAAAAGCTGGGGCAAAAGCGAAAAGAGATTATACAAAGCCTTATCGAAATGAAGAACTCGATCAAAAGATCATTGCTTTTGCTAAAGATAAAATGTATGCTATTTCTTCTGCAGCTACTGCGAAAAATGAAAGATCCGACGCATTTGCAACATTATTAGAAGAAACAAAAAATTACTTGGGTGAAGAACTTCCCGAGGAAGACAAGGCGCTGATAAAATATTATTTTGGAGAATTGCAGTATCATGTTGTCCGCGATATGATATTGCAGGACAAAAAGAGGTTGGACGGACGGGGCGTTGAAGAAATACGGCCTCTAACTATGGAAGCTAATTACCTTCCATCACCGCACGGTTCTGCCTTATTTACCAGGGGCGAAACTCAATCTCTCACCACTGTAACCCTGGGAACACCTCTGGACGAACTTTTGGTTGAAAGTGCTGCTACCAGTGACTATTCCAAGTTTATTCTGCATTATAATTTTCCGCCATTTTCTACCGGCGAAGTGAAAATGATGAGGGGAGTAGGGCGTCGTGAAGTTGGACATGGGAATCTTGCAATGCGCTCTCTTAAGCAGATAATGCCAGGCAGTGATTATCCGTACACAGTAAGAATTGTTAGTGATATCCTTGAAAGCAATGGTTCTTCTTCCATGGCAACGGTTTGCGCAGCTTCGCTTGCGCTTATGGATGCTGGTGTACCCTTTAAGAAACACGTAGGTGGCATTGCAATGGGGTTGATTTCAAAGGGCAGTGATTTTGCAGTGCTCTCAGATATTCTTGGAGATGAAGATCATCTGGGAGATATGGACTTTAAAGTTACCGGCACGCGGGAAGGAATTTGCGGTGTGCAAATGGATATTAAAGTGGATGGTCTAAGTATGGATGTGATGAGGAAAGCTCTCGAACAGGCCAGGAAAGGCAGGCTGCATATTTTGGATGCTATGTATGCTTGCATTGCGGAACACAGCGCTGATGTGAAACCTCATGCACCCAGAATGGAAAAGCTGATCATTGATTCTGAGTTTATCGGTGCGGTGATCGGCCCTGGAGGAAAAATTATCCAGGAAATTCAAAAGACAACCGGGGCAACCGTCAACATCACTGAAGTCGGTAAAACCGGCGAGGTAAGTATTTTCTCGGCAAATAAAGAGAGCCTCGACCAGGCTGTAGCATGGGTAAAAAGTATCGTAATGGTTCCGGAGGTTGGGGATGTGTATGAGGGAACAGTGAAAGGTATCAAAGAGTTCGGCGCATTTGTTGAGTTCTTACCTGGAAAGCAGGGACTGCTGCACATTTCTGAAATAATGTGGAAAAGACTTGAAAGCATGGAGGGAGTATTTAATGAAGGAGATAAGGTGAAAATCAAATTGATCGGAGTGGATCCTAAATCCGGGAAGTTTAAATTAAGTCGCAAGGCCCTTATTCCAAAGCCTGAGACCAATAACTCCGGACAGGGACAGCGTTCGTAATTTATATAAATATTTAAGATAGAGCTTGCAGTGAATGTAGGCTTTTTTTTATGGAAAAATTTATCAAGTTAATTGTCCGGTTGAATTCCAAAGAAGTAGCAGAGATTTTGGTTGCGAACTTGTCTGAGATTGGATTTTATGCGTTTGATGAAGAATACATTGTTGCAAAGCCAGATGAATTTCATTTAAATGCATACATCAGGGAGGCTGATTATTCAGAGAAAAAAGTAATCGAAATTCTACGTCCCGGAAAGCAATATTCCGTCCTCGTAATAGCAGACCAGAACTGGAACGCAGGGTGGGAGAGTGGATTCCAGCCTGTGTATGTACATTCCTTTGCGGGCATTCGTGCTGCGTTCCATAAACCGTTATCTCAGGTGAAACATGAAATTATAATTACGCCGAAAATGAGTTTTGGCACTGGACATCATGCGACCACATTTTTAATGGTAGAGCAAATGGAAGCCATGGAATTTGAAGATAAAACAGTTGTGGATTTTGGAACCGGAACGGGCATATTGGCAATTCTCGCGGAGAGATGTGGTGCAGCCAGGGTATTCGCGATAGATAAAGATGGCTGGTCTATCGAAAATGCTACGGAAAACATTCATTATAATCACTGTGAAAAAATTGAGATAATCCAGGGTGACAGCCTTCTTAAAATAAAAAAGACAGACATAATTCTCGCTAACATTGACCGTACGACATTATTAGATAAAGCAAGCGACTTTTCGTCGGTCGCTGCCCCTGGCGATTTAATATTAATCAGCGGCTTCCTGAACAAGGATGTCGATTTGATCGTCAGCACATTTAATGCGCACGACTTTGTGGAAATGACTGTAAGTGAAAGAGATACCTGGTCCTGCCTATTGATGACCAAGCTATAATTTTTGGCGGAAATAAATGGGGATCACATATATTTTACGTTATATTTGTCACCTGCCAAATGGCAAAATTCAATTATGAAAGAACTCCTGTTAATTATAGTTGCATACCTAATCGGCTCAATTCCCACCGCACTAATCGTCAGCAAATCGTTTTTTGATATTGATATTCGTGAGTACGGTAGTGGAAATATGGGCGCAACCAATACCTTCAGGGTATTGGGTTCAAAGTTTGGGACAATTGTAATGGCCGGAGATATGTTGAAAGGAATACTTGCAGTGGCTCTTTACAATCTTCTTCCCTATTATCTTACCAATGAACTTCAGCGGACTAACCTAATGATCGGGCTTGGACTTGCGGGTGTTATAGGCCATATTTATCCAGTATGGGCGCAGTTCAGGGGCGGTAAGGGAGTTGCTACTTTATTCGGGATGTTACTGGCGATACAGCCCATCATTGCCGTAAATTGCGTTGCGGTTTTTTTATTAGTGTTGTTCCTGACCCGCTATGTATCGCTGAGTTCTATTCTTGCCGGGGTTGCTTTACCAATTTGTGTCCTTTGGATCTATAACGAAAAAGAGGTTTTTTACCGTGTATTCGCTGTCGCTGTCGCAGCGCTGATCGTGCTCACCCATCAAAAAAATATTAGCCGCCTTCTCAATGGCAGCGAAAGCAGGGTTCCTATTTTAAAATACCGGGACCGCAAAAAATCCCGCAGGCAAAATTCTGAATAGGATCGTCTTGTTTTCAGGATCTCCTCTGCAGTTATTATACATTTACGGGCTGGTCTTAGAACTTTTGCACCTCATTCACATACCTGAAATTAAACTTGGTACATCAATTGTTTATCATACTAAAAATTAAAAAACGATAAACTTAATTTATGAAAAGTTTTCTCATACTCTTTTTCAGTTCCTTTCTTTTTTTAGCCTCCTGCACTAAAAATGCAATTACCGGGCGTAACCAACTCTCCCTCGTTTCAGAAGCAACGTTGCAGCAGGAAGCAGTTTCCCAATATCGTTCTTTCTTAGCGCAGAATAAAGTATTGAGCAGTGCTGCGAGTAAAGATGCAGAAATGGTAAAACGGGTTGGGAACAGAATCGCATCAGCTATCACGAAATACTATAGTGACAAAGGCCTGTCAAATGAATTAGCAGGATATAATTGGGAATTTAACCTCGTAGATAATAAGGAAGTGAATGCCTGGTGTATGCCTGGTGGTAAAGTTGTTGTGTACACGGGGCTATTACCTGTTGCTCAGAACGAAGCAGCACTTGCAATTGTTATGGGGCACGAGATTACACATGCCGTCGCCCTCCACGGACAGGAAAGAATGAGTGAAGCACTTTTAGCACAAGGTTTGGCACTTACCGGTGATATTTTTACTTCTGGTAATGCGAAAGCAAATAATATTTTTAATTCCGTTTTCGCTCCCACCGCGCAGATTGGAGTCTTGTTGCCCAATTCCAGGAATCAGGAATACGAAGCTGATCATTATGGCCTCATCTTCGCAGCGATGGCTGGGTACAACCCAAGAGAAGCTATTCCATTTTGGACAAGAATGTCCCAACTAAATGCGGGCAATCCTCAGACTCCTGAGTTACTCAGCAGTCATCCTCTAGACTCGAAAAGAATTTCCCGACTTAATTCTTACATGAAAGATGCGTTGAAATATTACAAGCCTGTAAATTCGAAATAAACTCTAAAGTTTAGTCCAAATCATCTTTTTAGCACTTTCATTTCCTCGTTATTGGGAATTTTAGTCTAATTTTGCACCTGTCTTCCTGCATTTCTTTATTACATTATACTATCCAGCCCCCGGTGAATGCAAAGGAGTGCGGAGTTTATAGACGCTTTTTTTAATCTTAAAACATTGCTCCACTTATGTCTCAAACGTTGTTTGAAAAATTGCAGTTAGAGGATGAAAAAAATCTTTTAGTTCAAGGTCTCCCATCCACGATTGAAAAACAATTCTCAAAACTTTCTTTCTCGAAAAATGTCACCCCTCTTTTAAAAGCCAGGAAAATTGAATTCGCACTTGTTTTCGCTTTAAACTCGAAACAATTGTGTAAGATCCTTGCTGAGGTTTGTCCTGCATTGCATCCTGAAGGAAAATTATGGGTAGCTTATCCAAAGGCAACTTCAAAGATCACCAGTGATCTGAACCGTGATTGCACCTGGGATTTCCTGGTCAACCAGGGTTTTGAATCAGGAGAAAAAGTTGGTCTCGATTATGTGTGGAGTGCAATTCGTTTTACAAAATGCAGTTGCGATAATTCTTCAAAGCAATCGGAGATCCGGAATGAAAAGTTAAAAAGTTTGTCAGGCCGGAAAATTGTAGAAGCTGCGGGCTACTAAATACTTGATTAAATAACTTAAAAAAGATCGATCGTGATGATTATCACTTTCGGTCTTTTTTATTTCAAGATCACCACCCCCATCCTGTTTGAGATGTTTATCTCCAGGTGTTTTAAATGATTGTGGGTTTGCAGCAGAAGCATTTGTCTCTCTGCAGAAGTTGATTGTTCTAATTCTTTTTCGTTTACACTGATCAGTTTTTTAATTTTTTTTAATTCAAGATAACTCAGCGTTGAAACGATTTCCTCTCTATAGTTTTGTTCTCTTGTCGGCACCGGCGTTTCGTAATTATTAAGCCATCCTGGACTTATATCGTATGGAAATTCAATGATTGAAAGCACCATCTTACTCATCTCAGCGTCGTCGCTATATAAAAATGTTTTGGTATCTGGCTGCAGATCTTCTCCGTACCATCGCCTGTAAGTCTCAACAATTTTTTGCAGCAACGGATTGCTGATCATTTCATCGTCAATAAAGTCTAAAAGATAGTCTGCTACCGTTTTGTCTGTCTCCCAATCTTTCAGCCCAAATTCGAGAAGGCACCTGACTACTGCTTTTTCGTTGGTTTCGTCTTTCGTCACGAGTTCGTTCACTTCCAGGTCGCTTGCCCCTGACTCTTTTATCGAACTTGAGAAATCCTGATGAATGCTTGCTGAGGCAGGTGATCTTTTCTCATCCTTCGAGAACTTATCTCTTATAAATTTGTTGACCAAACTGTGAAGACCATTTTCATCAATCTTCAATAATTCCGAAGTTTTCCGGATGTAGTCCTGCTGCTTGGTAAAATCCTCCACTTTGTTAATCTTCGAAATCGTCTCAGCGATCTTGTTGACAATTCCCGATTTCTTGTCCGTATCATCGCCGGCATCTTTTAATGCATGTGCCAACTGGAACATTACGAAATCCTTTTTATTCTCCCTGATAAAGGAGTTAAAGGCAGACACACCGGCTTTATTCATGTAACTGTCAGGATCTTCCTCATTGGGAAGTACAACAAGTTTTACATTCAGTCCCTCTTCAAGTGCGAGATCCAGTCCGCGCAATGCAGCCTTCACTCCCGCACTGTCTCCATCATAAAGAATTGTCAGATTTTTTGTGTATTTCTTTATGAGCCTTAATTGATCGGTTGTAAGAGAAGTTCCTCCACTGGCAAGCACATTTTCTATACCAGCCTGGTGCAATGAAACCACATCTGTATAGCCCTCTACGAGAAGACACTCGTCAGCCTTATCGATTGCCTGGCGTGCAAACCAGGAACCATAAAGGATTTTACTTTTTACGTATATTTCATTTTCCGGGGTATTGATATATTTTGGAGCATGATCATTTTTTTTGATCAACCTGGCTCCAAATCCTGCAACCTTTCCAGAATGATTATGCACCGGGAAGATAATCCGGCCACGGTAGTTATCCTGCAAGCCGTTTTCTCTCGCTACCACGAGTCCCGATTTTTGAAGAAGGTCCGGATTAAATTGTTTACTGATTGCTGCTGTTGCAAAGTCATCTTTCGCCGCAGGATTATATCCCAGTTCAAATTTCCGTATGATTTCTTCCCGGAAACCTCTCTCCTTAAGATATGCAAGGCCAACGTCCAGGCCTTCGCCGTCAGAAAAAAGAAATTTAGTAAAAAACTTTTGAGCAAAATTATTTACGATGTAGAGACTATCGGCAACCTGCTGGTGCTCTTTGAATTCCGGGCTGGTTTCCGTTTCTTCTATGTCAACATTGTACTTTGCGGCCAGCCATTTCAACGATTCTACATAGCTGTATTTTTCATGCTCCATCAAAAAGCCAATCGTGTTCCCACTCTTTCCGCAACCAAAACATTTATAAATTTCTTTGGAAGGAGAAACAGTGAACGAAGGCGTTTTTTCATTATGAAAAGGACAAAGGCCGATATAATTCTGTCCTCTCTTTTTAAGTTTAATAAAAGAGCTGAGAATTTCGATAATGTCAATCCTGCTTACTATCTGTTGTATAGATTCCGATGAGATCATGCAGTCTTTTAAATCATTTTCCGTTTAGAAATCGGAACGGGAAGAATTTGTCATCAGGTAACAATCGCTGTCATAGCCGGTAATTCAAAGCTATAATGGCGATGATCGTAAGAATTACGAAGGTGGTAATCATTATCCCAATAAAAGTTTTTGTTTCAATGACTCTCATAATTTTAAATTTTTGTCAATTTAATTTGTTTAAATTCCAAGAACCTGCTGCGCTTCAAATTTACTAAGTAAAATCCTGAGTTCGATCCTTTAGGCTCCTCTTTAGTTTACTTTATCAAAACTCTGCCGGGTGAAAATCTCACTCTTTTTGTGTTTCATATCTTTGTAAATAAAATTTAGTTATGAATAAGAGGGAAGTCTATATTGTATCTGCAGTCCGTACGCCGATTGGGAGTTTTGGCGGAAGCCTGAAGGATATGCCAGCGACGAAGTTAGGTTCAATCGCAATTAGGGCGGCCGTTGAACGAGCTGCGATAAAATCCTCAGATGTTGATGAAGTTTACATGGGCTGCGTGTTGCAGGCAAATTTAGGCCAGGCTCCTGCAAGGCAAGCGGCAATCCTCGCCGGCCTTCCGGAATCGGTTTGCTGTACTACCGTGAATAAAGTTTGTGCCAGTGGGATGAAATCCATCATCAATGGGGCTCAAAGTATTTTACTTGGCGATGCAGATGTTGTAGTGGCAGGAGGAATGGAGAATATGAGCAGTGCACCATTTTATGCTCCCGCCGTTAGGTGGGGAAATAAATTTGGGAACTCGATACTTATTGATGGTCTATCCAAAGACGGCCTTACTGATGTGTACAAAGATTATGCGATGGGAAATGCAGCAGAACTTTGCGCAAGAGAATGCAATATTTCCCGTGAAGAACAGGATGCTTTTGCCATTGAGAGTTATAAAAGAAGTCAGGCTTCGGTTAAAGACGGCAAATTTTTGGATGAGATTGTGGGAGTTGAGATCCCACAGCGCAAAGGCGAGCCATTGGAAATCTTGCAGGATGAAGAGCCATTCAATGTAAAATTTGAGAAGATTGCCGAACTGAAATCACCGTTTGAAAAAGGTGGTTCTGTCACGGCCGCAAACGCGAGTACCATCAACGACGGGGCTGCGGCAGTTGTCTTGATGAGTAAACAAAAAATGAATGAACTTGGTATAAAACCGCTTGCAAAAATTGTGAGCTATGCAGATGCTGAGCAGGCGCCTGAGTGGTTCACGACCACTCCTTCACTGGCGTTGCCAAAAGCTGTGAAAAAGGCGGGGATGACGCCAGCGGAGATTGACTTCTTCGAATTGAATGAAGCATTTAGTGTAGTCGGAATTGTGAATACTCAAAAAATGCAGTTAGATCCTTCAAAAGTGAATGTCCACGGCGGGGCTGTATCACTTGGACATCCATTGGGGGCAAGTGGCGCAAGGATCATAGTCACTTTAATCTATGTTCTCCGCCAAAACAACGGCAAGTTCGGAGCTGCGGCCATTTGCAACGGTGGCGGCGGAGCAAGTTCTATGGTTATTGAATTGATGTGACTTTATTTTAATGAAAGAAATACCTTCCGGTTCGTTAGAAAGTTTTCTTAAAAATGCGTCTTACATGTATTGGCCTGCTTCAATCTATATTCTTTTTTTCTATTTTCCGCTACCTTTCAGGCCGCAAAATATTTTATGAGAAAATTGCTATTACTTCTTCTGCTATCATCTATAGTGTGGCAACTAAGCTATGCCCAGGACTCCACTTTTACCATAGATGGACAACTCGAGAAAATTAAGAAAGGCACCATAATTCTGAACATCTATGAAGGTGGGAAAACGTTAAGCGATTCGGTTGGGATTGCGAATGGGAAATTCCATTTTGAAGGGCACGTCTCGGGGCCCTATTTTGCGACACTTACAATGCCGGATCGCCGCAAAGATTATTTCAGTTTTTATGTGGAACCCGCTGCCATCCTATTGTCTGGCAGAGCTGATTCATTAAAGCTTTTGAGCATTAAGGGATCGCCGGTAAATGATGATGACAAGTTGTTGAAGGATAGAATGAAATACATCACAGCCTGGCAAGATAGGAACAGTCAACTTTATGAGATGGCATATAAAAATAAAAACAAGACCATCCTGGATAGCCTCGATGAAGTTGACTATGCCGTACTGGATGAAAAGCGAAAAGTGGTGGGTGCATTTGTGAAAGACAACCCGGCTGCAACCCGGAGCGCCATGGCTATTTTAGAAAACTTCAGCTATTATGCCGAAGCGAACGATGTAAAGCCGCTGTATGAGCTGTTAGATGAAAAAGTAAAACAGTCAAAAAAAGGACAGGACATTCAAAACTTAATCGAAGTTTACAACACTGTCGCGATTGGAAATACAATCCCTGATATTGAACAACTGACTCCCGGGGGTGACTCACTTTCCCTGAGTTCGCTTCATGGTAAATATGTGCTCATAGATTTTTGGGCCAGCTGGTGCGGGCCTTGCCGGCGCGAAAATCCTAATGTCGTCGCTATGTTCAACAAGTATAAAGAAAAGGGTTTTACGATCTTTGGCGTTTCATATGATGACAAGAAAGACAGGTGGACAAAAGCTATCTCGGATGACAAACTTAATTGGTCGCAGGTGTCAGACTTACAAGGTTGGAAAAATTCAACATCCGATCAGTTTGGCATAAAGGCAATACCATCTAATATCTTAGTTGATAAAGACGGAAAAATAATTGCTAAGAATATATTCGGTAAAAAACTTGAAGAAAAACTTCAAGGACTTTTCGCCGATAAATAATGCTTTTTTCAGAGCGACCCGGGGCCGTTACTGGCAATCCTGCTTGTTCGAATTACAGAACTATGCATGGGGCAAAAATCGTGATAATGAGTTTTGCTCATTTGCCTTCTAACCGATAATTTTGCCACGCTCCAGTGGGGCTGTTTTTCAAAATTTTATACATGAGAGAAATTGCATTTAGAGAAGCATTACGCGAAGCGATGGTTGAGGAAATGAGACGGGACGATTCTGTTTTTTTGATGGGTGAAGAAGTTGCTGAGTACAATGGCGCCTATAAAGTGAGCCAGGGAATGCTCGATGAGTTTGGTGAAAAAAGAGTCATCGATACCCCCATCTCCGAGCTTGGATTTACGGCTATAGCAGTCGGAGCCGCACAGAATGGACTGCGCCCGATTGTTGAATACATGACATGGAACTTCGCGAACCTGGCGCTGGATCAAATTCTGAATACAGCATCTAAAATGCTTGCCATGAGTGGTGGACAGGTGGGATGTCCGATTGTTTTCCGGGGGCCAAGCGGAAGCGCCGGACAATTGGGAGCTCAACACTCGACAGCATATGAAGCGATGTATGCGAACATCCCGGGATTGAAAGTAATTTCAGTGAGTAATCCTTATGACGCAAAAGGACTGCTGAAAAGTTCTATTCGCGATAACGATCCAATCATCTTTATGGAGAGTGAAGTGATGTATGGAGAAAAAGGAGAGGTGCCCGAAGAGGAATACCTGATTCCAATCGGGAAGGCGAAAATAGTTAGAGAGGGCAAGGATGTTACAATTGTTTCTTTTAATAAAATGATGAAAGTCGCCTTGGGAGCTGCCGATGAGCTTGCCAAAGAAAACATAAGCGCCGAGGTAATTGATTTAAGAACTATCCGTCCAATGGATTGGCAGACTATTCTTGAATCAGTCAAAAAGACAAACAGGCTTGTTATCGTAGAAGAGCAGTGGCCATTCGCATCGGTATCATCAGAAATATCTTATCGTATTCAAAAAGAAGGATTCGATTATCTTGATGCGCCTATAAGAAGAATAACTTCGGCTGATGCTCCTATGCACTATGCTCCCAATTTAGTTGCTTTGTATTTACCGGATGTGCCACGCACAGTTAATCTTGTAAAGGAAGTGATGTACCTGAAAAAATAATTCAGACCTTATCAACTTGCTGCTTCTCTTATCAATTTACGACTCAATGAGCCGTAACTAAATGTCTTAGTTTATGAATACAGGCAGCTTTTATTACCCAATGCCGAAAAATGAGACTGTCCTTAACTTTGCGCCAGGCAGTCCCGAAAAAGAGCATCTCAAAAAAACTTTACACGAATTAAAAAATAAAAAAATTGACATCCCGATGTACATCGGGACAGAAGAGATTAGAACGGGAAGGAAGGTTGAAATAACAGCGCCTCATGAAAAAAATCATGTGCTGGGCACTTGCCATTTTGGAGATTCTTCTCATGTAAAGAAAGCCATCACTGCGGCTCTAAAAGCCAAAGATAAATGGGCTTCGACCAGTTGGGAAAACCGGGCCAATATTTTTTTGAAGGCTGCTGAATTAATATCTGTGAAATACCGCTCTCACATGCTGGCGACTACCATGTTGGGTCAAAGCAAAAATGTTTACCAGGCGGAAATAGATGCCGCCTGCGAGCTGATCGATTTCCTGAGATTCAACGTGCATTTTTTGAGTGAGATATATAAGCAACAGCCGATCAGTGATTCTGGTATTCACAATCGTATGGAGTATCGGCCGCTCGAGGGTTTCGTGTTGGCAATCACTCCATTTAATTTCACTGCTATTGGAGGCAACTTGCCAACTTCGGCAGCTATGTGTGGAAACGTGGTGGTTTGGAAATGTGCTCATACCCAAGTTTACAGTGCCCAAATGTTCATGCGCATTTTGAAGGAAGCTGGCTTACCCGATGGCGTCATCAATTTAATTTATGTTGATGGCCCTACTCTTGGTGAAGTTTGTTTTAATCATCCCGATTTTGCCGGCATTCATTTTACAGGCAGCACCGGAGTGTTCAATAATATGTGGAAGATCATTGGTGAAAATACCGGCAGCTATAGATCTTACCCAAGAATTGTGGGGGAGACGGGGGGCAAAGATTTTGTGCTTGTCCACAAGAGCGCAGATGTTGATGCAGTAGTGACTGCCCTTTGCCGCGGAGCTTTTGAGTACCAGGGACAAAAGTGTTCTGCCGCATCGCGGGCATATCTACCATCAAATCTTGCTACGCAAATAAAAAAGAAATTAGTTGCAGAGATAAAAACGATGAAGATGGGAATTGTCGATGACTTTACCTGTTTCATCAATGCTGTTATTGATGAGAAAAGTTTTGACAAACTTGAGTCTTATATCAGGCAGGTAAAAAAAGATAAAGATGCAAAAATAATTGTGGGTGGAAAGTGTGATAAGACGAATGGATATTTTATAGAGCCAACTGTAATAGAGGTTACGGATCCGCGGTACGTCACTATGTGTGAAGAGCTTTTCGGTCCCGTTCTTTCCATTTATACTTATGATGAAAACAAGTTGGAAGATGCATTGAAACTTGTTGATAGCACTTCGCCTTACTCACTTACCGGTGCGATTTTTTCGCAAGACCGATATGCTGTGGAGCTCGCTACCAAAAAGCTGGTGAACAGCGCCGGGAATTTTTATATTAATGATAAGCCAACGGGGGCGGTTGTGGGACAACAGCCTTTTGGTGGCGCAAGAGGAAGCGGTACTAACGACAAAGCTGGGAGTATTTTAAATCTCTATCGTTGGCTGAGTGCGAGAACAATAAAGGAAACCTACTATCCGCCTGTCAATTATCGTTATCCTTTCATGGAACAAGAATAGCTTGAAATCATTTTCTTGTACGATCTTAGTGTCAGGGCCACAAGACTTTTGAATTTAGTCAATGTTTCATGAAGATAATTCTCAATAAATATCAACTCAATATAACTATTGAAAGGTTAGCTCACCAGCTTATTGAAAATTATACCGACCTCGACTCAGTCGTTCTTGTTGGCATTCAGCCCAGGGGCGTTTTTCTCGCTGATAAAATATACGGGTTGTTGCAAAAAATGAATCCAAAGCAGGAAATCCGTTATGGTAAACTCGACATCACCTTTTACAGGGACGATATCAGGAAAGAGCTTCACGAGCCTAACCAGACGAAGATGATGTTTTCCCTCGAAGATAAAAACGTAATCTTAATAGATGACGTGTTGTACACCGGTAGAACCATCAGGGCGGCCCTGGACGCTTTGCTTGCTTTCGGCCGTCCAAAAAAAGTTGAACTTTTTGTTCTCATCAACAGGAGATTTAGCCGGCAACTTCCTATTCAACCCGATTATTGCGGTAAGTCGATTGATTCGATTTTGTCGCAAAAAGTAAAAGTAGAATGGGACAAGGAAGAAGTAGTCATTTATTGATTGCAACTCGTGTTTTCTTTTAAAAAGAATATCAAAAGGAACTATTTTTTTTGGTGAAATTCTTTTCAAACGTTATTGAGATCTGTGAAATTTGTCTAAAATAATTTTCTTATAATTGAATCTCATACAATTAATTTTTTTCTTTTAGCTTTGACCTTTAATGCAACTTTCCACCAAACATCTCCTCGGCATTAAAGATCTCCACCCTTCCGACATAGAACTCATTCTTTCAACCGCCACACAATTCAAAGAAGTTTTACAAAGACCAATTAAAAAAGTTCCTTCGCTAAGGGATACGACAATTGTGAATCTTTTTTATGAAAATTCTACAAGGACCAGGATATCGTTCGAACTTGCTGAGAAACGTCTGAGCGCGGACACGCTCAATTTTTCGGCATCAGGTTCTTCCGTGTCAAAAGGCGAAACGTTGTTGGATACAGTTAATAACATATTGTCCATGAAGGTTGACATGGTTGTGATGAGACACAGCGCCAGCGGCGCACCGCATTTTTTAGCAGCTCACATTCCGGCCGCTATCGTCAACGCCGGCGATGGGATCAATGAACATCCAACGCAGGCGTTACTGGACGCGTATTCTATAAAGGAAGCCTGTGGAGCCATAGAAGGAAAGAAGGTTGTTCTAATTGGCGACATTATGCATTCACGTGTGGCATTGAGCAACATTTATTTGCTGAAGAAAGTAGGAGCGGAGGTCATGGTGGCCGGGCCTCCTACATTGATACCAAAATACATCCGGGAGGCATTTGATATACAAGTAGAATATAATCTGAAGAAAGCGCTGCAATGGTGTGACGTCGCCAATGTTTTGCGGATACAGCTCGAGCGACAAAACCAGGTGTTGTTTTCTTCCCTTCGGGAATACAATCTTGCATACGGATTGAATAAAAAACTGCTTGATAGTCTCAACAAAGAAATTGTGATCTTGCATCCGGGACCCATCAACAGGGGGGTAGAGATAGACAGCGACGTAGCCGATTCGAAACAATCGATCATTTTGCAACAGGTTGAAAATGGAGTCGCAGTAAGAATGGCCGTTTTATATTTGCTGAGCAACAAACAAAATTTTGCTTAATAGATTATTTTCTAAACTCTTTATTTGTTATGGAAAGAATTTGTTTATTTCCGGGCACCTTTGATCCGGTAACCCTCGGTCACACTGATATTATCGAAAGAGCTCTTCCGTTGTTCGATAAATTTGTGATCGGAATTGGACGAAACAGTAACAAAGCTCCCATGTTCGCGGAAGCAGTAAGAATCGACTGGCTGGAGAAAATTTATTCAAACGAAGCAAAAATAACGGTCGTCGCTTATGATGGCCTCACTGTTGACTGTTGTAAATCCGTCGGAGCAAATTTTATTCTCAGGGGCATTCGCTATGTAAATGATTTTGAATACGAGAAAGCAATTGCAGATATGAACAGATCCCTGGCTGAAAACGTTGAAACTTTTTTTCTCACGTGCTTGCCTAAATATACTTCCGTTGCCAGTACTTTGATTCGCGACGTTATTCGCAACGGAGGAGATGTAAGTCAGTTCCTTCCTGAGGCGGTTAAAAATTCCATTCCTCATGCCAATTTGGTTCAATAAGTCTTTGGACATCTCCCGTGTAAAAAATTTCGGTGCCAGTACAAAAACGATGTCTGATTTTCTTGAAATCGCTTTCGAGGAAATAGGTGACGATTTTTTGAAAATGTCTATGCCGGTCAACGAGCGCACCAAACAAGTTTATGGGTTGCTTCATGGAGGAGCCTCCTGTGTGCTTGCAGAAACCGTTGGAAGCATTGCGTCTGCTCTTGTCATCGACCTGGAAAAATATTATTGCGTAGGCCTGGAAATAAATGCAAATCATTTACGTGGCGCATCCCATGGGAAGGTAACCGCAACGGCCTCGCCGCTTCATCTTGGGAAAAAAACGCATGTTTGGGATATCAAAATTCATGATGACGGGAACAGGATGATCTGTGTGAGCAGGTTAACAGTCGCAATCATTCCAGGGAATACTGAAGAATTTGTTAAGCAGCTCCAATATTAAACAGTTTTGTTAGCAGTGTCTTAATACTTGGGAAGGTATTAGAAAAATATTTGTGAAGCTCTTCTTTGCTTATCCAGCGTATCTCGGTTATATCTTCTTCAGTTTGCGGAATTGGTTCTTTTGTGTCAGTAGACTCCATTCCAAACCAAAAAGATTCTTTCAAAATGTGCTTTCCAAACTCCACATACACATGGTAAGTTGAATCTATCAATTTTTCTATTTTCAATTTATCCAAACCCGTTTCTTCATGCACTTCTCTTTTGGCGCAGTCTTTAAGTGTTTCCCCCTGATCTAATTTTCCTTTCGGCAAGTCCCATTTACCCTTTCTAAAAATCAATAAAATTTCTCCATTGACGTTTTGCACAATACCACCTGCTGCCTGGATGAGCTTAAAATGTTTAAAGAAAGCTTTTTTTAGAGAGTCTAAATCTTTATTAAGTATGATGCCCGCATGGAATTGAGATTTGGCAATTTCATGAAGCAGAGAATTGATTGCTGCGGTCGAAAGTTCATCAATAAAAACCACGTCGGGATGATGACGGTAAGTGTCCAGCTCCTTCGTTATTTCATCGCATAAAAAAACGGGTTTGTCATCGAAATAAATAGTGATATAACTCATAACATCCTGTTTGTTCTTCAAAGCAAATGTACTGAGGGCATTCGGTCTGATATATTTATAATTGAAAAAATTAATTTCGTTATTGTGATTGAAACGCATTGTTAAACCCTGGTCCAGTGCATGCAAATTGGGGAGTTAATACTTACATTCGATAAAAAATTTTCTATGAAACTGTTTACTCTGATTTTCTCCCTTCTGTTATTTTTTTCTCCTGCGATATTTAGCCAGGCCAAGGCCGTGCAGAAAGCAGTGATTTCGACTCCTAATGTGCAGTGTGAGGCTTGTAAAACGCGTATCGAAAACCGGTTAGCGCACGAGCAGGGAATTTCTTCAGTGAAAGCGGATTACAGAAAGCATACTGTTACGGTGGTGTGGTATAGAGACAGGACCAATATCGAGAATATAAAAACCGCCTTAGCCAACATGGGCTACGACGCCGATGACATCACGGCTGAGCCCGACGCTTACAAAAGACTTCCTAAGACTTGTCAGCACGTTCCCCTTTCACAAACTGCGGAGTGACGAGATCCTAAAAAAGCGAAAAGGTTTCTTTTGATTCATATTTTAAAGGGAAGTTCATAAAAACATTCCCCTTTCCGACTTTCATTTTTCCGGATAATTTCACGACGACTTCTTTTCCCAGGAGAGTGCTCCAGGCATTCTTGAGAAGATTTTGCATATCCAGCTCGAATTTTACAGGTAACAGAAACGTATCCCGCCGCGGTATTCTTATCAGAGTATCTGATGCGCTGTGTCCAAAACGATTTCCATTTATAAAAATGTCAAGATCAGTATTCTTCAATTGCAAGCCAAAATTATTTGGATTATAATACTCTAAGTCGAGAGTAATTGAACTGCTATTAAAGCCCAAATTTTTAACTGAGAAATTGTGGTAGGTAACATACTCAAGAGCCTTAGGAGAGGAGCAGGAGCAGAGAACTGATCCTGCAATTAATATTAGCAGTTTAAAGTTTTTCATAAGAACCAATTTTCTATAAAGATAAGATTTTGGAGGGCTAAGATTGTTAGGATTTCTCCTTTACCAAAATTTTATTCAATGTCAAAATAATTAGTAATTATATCTTTATGCTTTTAATTGATAAACATTGATTTATAACCTGCTTTAAGACTTATAATTTAAGTTAATACGCCGGGAATTTCATTTTCTTAAAGAGATTTTGTTGTAGCAAGGAATACACGACATTATGACTTACATATTCTATATCTTATTGATATGTAGCATTATAAAGTGATTGATTATAATTCTATATTAAATAAAAATGATATGGTGATTTTTTACTATATTTCTTCCCTGTACAGCAAGTAATTGCGCCCCCAAAAGTCAGGGTGGCAGA
>JBBSPT010000006.1:0-18857 GCA_038258515.1 Chitinophagales bacterium
AGGAAAGGCGATGGATTTTATGCAAAGCGCAGCATTGCTTGGAAGCGACACGAAAATCATTGGATCAACCAACGACTATAAAAAAACTGCCGGAAGTAATGTAGTTGTCATCACTTCAGGAATTCCGAGGAAACCGGGAATGACGAGAGAAGAATTAATTGGTATCAATGCAGGAATTGTAAAAGAGGTTACTGCTAACATCCTTCAGCATTCTCCGGATGCAATAATTATAGTGGTAAGTAACCCAATGGATACAATGAATTACCTCGCATTGAAATCAAGTGGCCTTCCGAAAGAAAGAATTATTGGTATGGGCGGAGCCTTAGATAGCAGCCGTTTCAAATATTTTTTATCCACTGCGATGGGTTGCTCGGCCCAGGATCTACAGGCGGTTGTAATTGGTGGTCACGGTGATACGACAATGATTCCCCTTACAAGATTGGCAACTTACAACGGTGTTCCTGTTTCAGAAATACTTGATGCGGAAACGCTGAAGAAAGTAGCGGCCGATACGATGGTTGGGGGCGCAACACTTACAAAGCTTTTGGGCACGAGTGCATGGTATGCACCCGGTGCGGCAGTTGCTGCGTTGGTCGAATCTATCGTTCGTGATGAAAAGAAATTAATTCCCTGCAGCGTCATGCTCGACGGAGAATATGGTCAAAAAGATATTTGCATGGGAGTGCCAGTTGTATTAGGGAAAAACGGATGGGAAAAAATTATCGAATTCAATCTGAATGATGAAGAGAAAGCAGCCTTCGCTAAAAGAGCTGAAGCCGTGAGGACTATGAACAGCGCTCTAAACCTTTCCTGATGCTGGACTAAGTTTACAAATCACTATTTCAATTACAGGCAATAACTTCCATCACACTTGGTCCAGCGACCTGCGTTTGTTGCCGGGCATCTTTTTAAACTGCGAAGGCGTCAGGCCGGTAACTTTTTTAAACTGTGCTGAAAGATGGGCAGGACTGCTGTATCCGAGGTTCTCAGCGATTTCAGAAATATTGAATTCATCGTAAACAATCAACTCCTTTACTTTTTCAATTTTTTGATTGATCATATATTTCTCGATTGTTATTCCTTCCGTTCCGGAAAATAAATTGCTCAGGTAAGAATAATCTTTGTGCAACTTCGAGGAAAGCTGCTCTGAAAAGTTGAATCTTTCCTCTCCTTTTCCATAATGTACCTGCTCGATGATCGCTGTCTTGATCTTGTCAATGATCCGTTTTTTAGAATCATCCAAGAGTTCAAAACCTAAGTCTGCGAGTCTTGATTTTAGAATATGTTCCTCTTTTTCGGTCAAGTCTTTCTTCAAAGTCACTTCACCTAACTGGATGTTGGAATAAGGAATTTTTAATTCGTCCATTAGCTGACGCACAGCCGTTATGCAGCGATTGCAAACCATATTTTTTATATAAACTTTCATGTTTTTTGTATAAGGTTTATTGTTCGCTGATGGTTTTGTAACAGATTGAAAAACAAAATTACCGGAAGTTGAAGCAGCAGCAAGAATTATACTAAACCAATGGAAACTTGTGACCCGTTGGCAATTGCAAAAACAATTCAAAAATAAAAAATGATCTTCGCAAAAAGCTACAATGATATACCTGACACAACTAATTTACATCAAACAAGGCCAGGAGAAAATATTCGATGAATTTGAAAACGTTGCCATTTCAACCATATCCAAATATAACGGGCAGCTGCTGTTTCGTGTCAGGCCAACAGAGAACAATTTTATTGGCGCCCACACCGAAACGCCTTATGAAATTCACGTCATCGGGTTTAAATCTGAAATAGATTTTGAAAACTTTAAGCATGATGATGAACGCAAGAGGGTGCTCCACCTGAAAGGACAATCGGTTGAATCAGTCTTGCTGATCAAAGGTGAAAAAGTGTAACGGCACATCGCAACGCATTATTCAGCACGCGGTTTTAGCCTCAAAATTTGATATTTATTTTTCATTATTCCCACGCCGCTATCTCTTTATTATATTTATTCCGGTATTCCAATGGAGACGTGCCGGTAATTTTTCTGAACACTTCTCGAAAAGCTTTCGCGTCAGCATAACCCACTTCATACATCACTTCATTGATCGTCTTCCTACTGGTTTCGAATGCCTTTTTCGCCGCTTCCATTTTTATTCTTTGCAAATACTCAATTGGCGTATTTCCCGTGGCCTTGATAAATCTGCGGTCGAAGTTTCGCCTGCCAACTGCAAACCGCGATGACAAACTTTCGATAGACATCTTTTCATCAAATTTTCCTTCCATGTACTCCTGTGCCTGCTGCACCATTTCGTCGCCGTGCTGCTTCTGCCCCTTGAAAATAATAAAGCCCGACTGGCTGTTTCTGTCCATTTCAATTTGGAATACTTTAGAGCAAAATATCGCTGTTTCCCTGTCATAATATTTTTCCACGAGATAAATTAAAAGGTTCAAAAATGAATAGGCACCTCCATTTGTATAAATTCCATTCTCATCTGTAATCAATTTATCCGTTTGCAGCTTCACTTCAGGAAACATAGTCCTGAATTCTTCTGCAGCGGCCCAATGTGTTGAACAACTTTTTCCATCCAGCAAACCTGATGAGGCAAGCAAAAATGCGCCGGTACAGATACTTGCTATCTCCGCTCCTTGCTTGTATTGTTTTCCAATCCATTCGATTAGACATTGATTTCCTTCAACCGCTTCCCTGTAATTATGATTCACTGAAGGAATGATTATAAGATCAGTTTTGCTGATTTCCGAGATACTAAGATGTGGATTTGCTGTAAACAAGCCACCGTAAAAATCAATTTTTTTCGTTATCCCGGCTAGTTCAATTTTAAATAATTCTCTTCTGCGTTTTTGTTTCCAGCATGCATTGGCTCTTGTAAATATTTTGTAAGCTCCCACAATGCTGCTCAGGTTATTACCTTCCCCGCCAGGAACTATAATGGTCAAATGTTTCATATCAATGATTTTCACAAAGATAAAAATCTCCATTGTCCAAATCAACCCGCTGGAAAGTCCACATAACACCCTCTATATATTGTTTTTACAGAATATTTTTGCCTTGCAGATGTGCAACACGCTGCAAAAAAATAAATAAAATGGCTCGAATGATCGCGATTTACAAAACACCAAAAGACGAAGAGGCTTTTCTCAAACACTATTACCAGGTTCATATTCCACTGGCGAAAAAGCTTCCAGGACTAATAAAATATGATGTAAGCAAAAATCCAATTATCTCTATTACAGGCGATTCAGAAACATGGCTTATTGGCACGTTACAGTTTGATAGTTTAGAGGCTATCAACGCTGCCTTCGCATCAATTGAAGGTCAGGCCTGTGCGGCCGACAGAAAACTGTTAGCTCCTGATGACCAAATTCAAATCTATTTATTTGATACAGAGGATGTGTAAAAAAAGAAACTCAAACGAACTAAACTGATTATCATGACTGATCAAAATTTCACTGCTACCTTTTTGGCAAATCAAACACCAGAAGAAGTATTCAATGCCATCAACGATGTTCGCGGTTGGTGGTCAGAGGAGATCGAAGGCGATACAGAAAAAATTAATGATGAATTCAGCTATCATTACCAGGATGTTCATCGTTGCACGATGAAGATCACTAAATCTACGCCCGGCAAAAAGATAGAGTGGCTCTGCACTGAGAACTATTTTAGTTTTACGAAGGACAAAAGCGAATGGACAGGTACAAAAATTATTTTCGATATTTCAAAGGAAGGTGATAAGACAAGAGTCAGCTTTACACATGAAGGATTAGTGCCCGAATATGAATGTTACGATGCCTGTGTAAACGGATGGACGCAGTATATAACGAAAAGCCTGCCGGCTTTATTAGCTAACGGAAAAGGGCAGCCCAATTCCAAAGAAAAAGCATACACCATTCATGAAATTGCAGGTCGGTTCAATGAACTTGCCAAACAGGAAAAATGGTTTGAAATACAGGATGAACTATTTGCTGAAAATGTAAAGAGCATCGAGCCGGCAAACTCTCCCCATTTTGGTTTTACGGAGGGCAAAGTTGACGTTCGTAAAAAAGGCGAGAGTTTTTTGAAGAAAATTGAAACACTACATTCTGCGAGAACCACAGAACCCGTCATTGGCGGCAATCACTTTGCAGTGGGACGTGAGGTCGATGTTACCTTGAAAGGAAATGGAAGAATAAAACTAAACCAGATCATGCTTTATGAAGTGAAGGATGGAGAGATAATATCAGAACAATTTTTTTATTAGAAATCATCCATTAATAAAAGCGTTTGGTCATGGCTTTTCAAATCGAGTGCCGTTCCTGAAAACGGGTTTTTCACGTCGAAGATGATAGCGCTGATAAAAGGGAAAAACTTTAGTTTTGAAAATGATCGAAACTGAACGGCTTTATCTGAAACCATTAAACTACGGTCAGCTAATAAAATATATAAAGTGCGATAACTCGCTGGAAACAGAATTGAACGTGGATCAATCGACAAGAAAGATTTCACCGGAATTAAAAGAAGCTTTTGCGTTGACCATTTTACCAAATGTCGCAGATAAGTCAAAAAATTATTTATACTCTACTCTTTGGACTGCCATTTCAAAAAGTGATAATAAAATGGTTGGCGATATTTGTATCACAGGCGAACCAAACGCTGACGGTGAGATCGAGATTGGCTATGGAACTTATGACGAATTTCAAGGGAGAGGATACATGACTGAAGCCGTTGGCGGACTTATCACCTGGGCAAAGAAGCAACCAAAAGTGTCGGCTGTTATAGCTTCGACGGATAAAAATAATATCGCCTCATTCAGAATTCTTGAAAAAAATAATTTTGTAAAATCCGGGGAAGACGAGAAACTTTTACACTGGAAGCTAAGGTTGGAAAAATAAGAATCAAAAGCGAGAATCTGAAAATTTCTATCGCTTTGCGATAAGAGGGGATTGATAAACGGTGACTACATTAGATCAGAGAATCTGCAAAGCCAACCCTTCCCGATATCGATTTATTACATTTCACTTTTTACTAAAATTTTTCAATGTGTCCGAAGTTATTTATCCGGATTAAATTAAGTTACAGGTCGGAGCAAATTACTTTTTAAATTTGTTACATACCCGTAGTAAATCTTTCGTATGGATAACAGGAGAGAATTTCTTAAGAAATCGTTTCTGGTTTCAGGAGCGGTTGGACTTTCAGGATCATTGCCGGCCTCTATTGCAAAAGCGCTTGCAATTAATCCGGCACAAGGCAGCTCTTATCTTGATGCAGAGCATGTAGTAATCCTGATGCAGGAGAATCGTTCCTTTGATCATTGCTTTGGTACAATGCGCGGAGTCAGGGGCTTCAATGATCCCCGCGCCATTAAGTTGCCAAATAAAAATCTGGTATGGTTGCAAACAAACAATGCTGGTGAGACATATGCGCCCTTCCATTTTGATATTCATGATACAAAAATCACTTGGATGGGATCGGTTCCTCATTCACGTTCCAGCCAGGTAGATGCGAATAACCTGGGCAAGTATGATCAATGGCTGAATGCCAAAAGGCCATCGGATAAAAGATACGCGAATATGCCGCTCACGCTTGGGCATTATAATCGCAATGATCTTCCGTTTAATTATGCGATGGCAGATGCCTTTACTATTTGCGACCAAAATTTTTCCTCTGCCATGACAAGTACCTGGCCAAACCGTTTATATCTCTGGGGAGGCACTATACGTGAAGAAAAAAGTGAAGACGCGAAAGCCTACATCAGAAATGAAATACCTTATGGCGAAGCCCGCTGGAAAACATTCCCCGAAAGACTGGAAGAAAATGGCATCTCATGGAAAGTTTATCAAAATGATATAAATGCAGGCGGAGGTTTCACCGGCGATGAAAGGGCGTGGCTTTCCAATTTTGGATGTAACCCGCTGGAGTTTTTAGCACAATACAATGTGAGATTTTATCCACGATATGTAGAGAGTCTTAAAAAACGTGCAGAAACACTTCCCAACGAAATAGTGGAAATAGAATCAAAAATAAAAGCAATGTCATCGTCAGATAAAGGCTTTGATAAATTGCAAAAAGAAATTGCAAAGAAAAAAGAAGTTTTAAACGACACGAATGATCAATTAATAAAATGGGCATCAGCGAATTTTAAGGAATTATCAGAGTTTCAAAAAAATATTTATACAAAAGCATTTACGACCAACGAGCAGGATCCATATTATCATGAGCTTGATACATTAACTTATGATGATAGTGGTGTTGAACGAAAACTTCCTGTTCCAAAAGGAGATGTGCTGTACCAGTTTAGAAAGGATGTTGATTCAGGGCAGCTTCCTTCTGTGTCGTGGCTTGTACCATCACAAAACTTTTCAGATCACCCCAGCGCTCCGTGGTATGGCTCGTGGCTCACTTCAGAAATCCTGGATATTCTCACTAAAAATCCGGAGGTATGGAAGAAAACTATTTTCATTCTTACTTACGATGAGAACGATGGCTATTTTGATCACGTTCCTCCATTTGTACCGCCCGATCCTAAAAATCCAATGACAGGAAAATGTTCCCCGGGAATAGACACCAGCGTAGAATTTGTGCGCCTTCAAAGTGAATTAAATGAGGGTGTGCCCAAAAAGGAAGCACGCGGAGGGCCTATTGGCCTTGGTTTCAGAGTGCCGATGATCGTTGCTTCACCATGGAGCCGTGGCGGGAAAGTCTGTTCACAGGTTTTTGATCATACCTCTCCTTTACAATTTCTCGAAGAATTCATAAATAAAAAATTTAATAAAAACGTCAGGGAAGAAAACATCAGCGAGTGGCGACGTACAGTCTGCGGCAATCTTACTTCGGTATTCACTTTATACGACGAAAACAAACAACAAGTCCCTTACCTGACAAGAGATCCGTTTCTTGAGAAAATTTATAATGCCAAATTTAAAGAAGCCCCTTCCGGTTTTAAGAAACTTACAAGCGATGAAATAAAACAAATCAATATCGATCCCGCGACTTCAAAGCTAATGTCTACACAGGAGCCCGGCATGAGGCCGGCAAATCCTCTTCCATATCAACTATATGCCGGTGGCAGACTAAGCGATGACAAGAAATATTTTGAAATAAAAATGGAGGCAAGAAACGAAGTCTTTGGTAATCGTTCAGCAGGATCACCTTTCATTGTGTATGCACCGGGAGAATATCTTTCGTTGGAAAGTGAAAGCAAAAAGGAGAAAAGTTCAGCGCCGGTGCGCAACTGGCATTATGCAGTTACTGCCGGGGATGCCTTAAGGGAAAAATGGGCTATAGATTCTTTTGAAAAAAACAATTATCATCTTTGTTTGTATGGACCGAATGGATTCTTCAGAGAATTCATCGGGAACGCAAAAGACCCTCAAATTGAAATTCTTTGTGAGTACGAACGAAACAGGCTTGCGAAAAGTAAACTCACAGGCAATCTTGAATTAAGAATTAAAAACCTGGATTCAAAAGATTCCTGCAACCTAAGAGTCACAGATCATGGCTATGGAAAGCCGGAATTGTTTAAACAGATTTCCTCCTCCGGCGAAGAGATTATTGTTTTGAATTTGAAGGAGAGTTCCGGATGGTATGATTTTTCAATTGCGATAAAAGACAGCGACGAGTTTTTGAGGCGATATGCAGGCAGGATTGAAACAGGTGATGAAAGTACAAGTGATCCGCTACTTGGAAGAAGTGAAATTTAATCGTTAAAAATAAACTCCTGCTTGATTACAATTAAGCAAGACATCGATTCTTTATTTTTTAAATTCTCTGCTTAAACTTTCGAAATTGACCAGGATTGGCCTGCTATCCGACACTCATAATTTTTTGGATGAAACCATTCTTACACACTTCGCGAATTGCGATGAAATCTGGCATGCGGGAGATTTTGGAAATATCGAAATAGCTAACCAACTATTAAAATTGGAAAACGAACAAAGCGGAAAACCTGTGGTGCTCAGAGGTGTGTATGGAAATATCGACGGTAATGATATCCGAAGTATTTATTCAGAACAGATTGTCTTTCATTGCGAGAAAGTAAAGATTTTGATGAAACATATAGGAGGATACCCGCCGAAATACAATCCGGAAACAAAGAAGGAACTTCTCATACATCATCCGCAATTGTTTGTGAGTGGACATTCACATATTTTAAAAATTATGTACGACGAAAAATTAAACTGTCTTCATATGAACCCGGGCGCTGCCGGTAAACATGGTTGGCATAAAGTACGAACTGCAATACGGTTTATAATTTCCGGAAAAGAAATAAAAGATTGTGAGGTGATTGAATTGAATCGCTGATGGTTTCAAAGCCGGTTGTCAAAAGGGAAATTTTAAAGGTGTTACGGTATCCAATCGGCTATAAACACATTGGTATCGTGGCCTCCTCCGTTGTTGCGATTGCTGCTGAAAAGAATTTTCTTACCATTGGGACTAAACATCGGAAAGGCATCAAATCCGTCATCCCTGCTGATTTTTTCAAGACCGTTGCCGGCTAAGTCAATGCGGTACATATTGAATGGAAATCCCCTCGCATATTCGTGATTGCTGCAGAAGATAATATGTTTTCCGTCAGGAGTAAAGTTAGGCGCCCAATTAGCTTTGTCCAGGAACGTGATTTGACGGGCATTTGATCCGTCGGCATTTGCAATCCAAACCTCCATAGAAGTCGGCGCCACCATATCGTTTGAAAGCAAATCTTTGTAATCTGAAATTTCCTCTTCGGTCTTTGGTCTGCTGGCACGCCAAACAATTTTTTCGCCATCAGGACTAAACCAGGCGCCTCCATCGTATCCCAAAGTGTTGGTGATCTGTATTACATTTTCTCCGTCAAGGTCCATCGTATATAGATCGAGATCGCCGTTGCGGGTAGACGTAAAAACTATTTTGTCGCCCTTCGGCGAGATCGTTGCTTCTGCATCATACCCTTTAGAACGAGTCAGTTGAGCCACGATGTTTCCGCTGGTATCGGCCTTGAAAATATCGAATGTTTCATAGATTGGCCAGATGTACCGTTTGAGCTTTTGACGATCAGGCACAGGAGGACATTCTTTACTTCCAAGATGGGTGGAAGCATATAAAATGTGTTTTCCATCCGGATAAAAATATGCACAGGTAGTGCGTCCAGTTCCGGTGCTGACGAGTTTTGGCTGAAATACGTCCCCTAAGGTCTGTGGCAGCTTGCCCATCCATATCTGATCACAATTAATCCCGGACTTTGGATCAGTTCGCTGATAAATAATGGACTCTCCATCGAAGCTGAAATATGCTTCCGCATTATCTCCACCAAATGTGAGTTGCCTGATATTCTGAAAATGTTTCTCTTCAGGATATCGCAACGTGTCTGCGAGAATCGCTTCCTGCCTTTTTTCAAACTTAAAATCTTTCAATAAGAAAAAATGAAGAACAGTAAACAGGAGGAAAGCGATGCGGATCATTTAGTTACTTTAACTATGCAATTTACCCAAAGATTCTATCTCGTAAATTCCATATTCCAAAACAATTTGTTATATGATAGTACATTTGTCGCATGTTGCGAACATGTTGCTGGTTAATACTTACGTCATTAGTCATTTTTTTTTCCGCTTGCAAAACTCAAGATAAAAAGCCAGAAGAAAAATCTTACCTCGCTCCTAAAGAAGAACTGAAACGCGAGATAGAGCTTTACCCTGATTCTTTGATGCTTGTTCAAAGTTTGATAGAGCTCTATAGGCACGAGGGTGCGTATGATTCTGCAATTGCGCTTACAAATGTGCAGATCGCAAAGGACTCAGGAAATGCATATCTGTGGAATATGAAAGCCACTTTGAATTTTGAAAACGAGGATACAGCCAATGCGATTAAATCACTGGAGTTTGCTGTTGACCTATATCCGCTGCCTGAATATCTTGCAGCGCTTGGTACTGTGTATGCCGAAGTGAAGGATCCAAAAGCTCTTATAATCGCGGACGATCTTTTGAAAACAAACAGGATGAAATATGGGAAAGATGCTTTTTTCATAAAAGGGCTATTTTTTAATTTTTCAGGAAACAGGCTAAAGGCTATCAGCTTTTTTGACAGCACACTTCGAATGGATTTTACTTACATGTTTGCGTACCGGGAAAAAGCAATAGCCCTGTATGAACTGGGAAAGTATGAAGCAGCGCTGATCACTTTAAAACGGGCGGTTACCATTCAAAATAGTTTTGATGAAGGATATTACTGGATGGGGAAATGTTATGAGAAAATGAATATGAAAGATGAGGCAATTCAAAGCTATCAAAACGCTCTTCTTTATGATAAAGATTTTGAAGAAGCCCGGGACGCCCTGGAAAAATTGAACCGGGAAAGTAATTGATCCGCATGAACAATATTCATTTGACAATATTCTTACGGCAGAGTTAACTCCGTAGTTTTTACATTTTTTAAAAATTTATTATGATACTTGCTCCTTCTATACTGACAGCAGATTTTTTACATCTTGACGATGCCTGCACTTTGATAAACGAAAGTGAAGCTGACTGGTTTCACCTGGATGTGATGGATGGCCGGTTTGTTCCGAATATTAGTTTTGGAATGCACATTATTCATCAACTCAGGAAGGCCGGAAAAAAATTTTTTGATGTTCACCTGATGATTGTAGAACCAGAAAAGTTTACCGAACAGTTTAAGGAGGCAGGCGCCGATAGCCTGACAGTGCATTTGGAGGCGTGTCCTCATTTACATAGAAATATTCAGCAAATAAAATCTCTTGGAATGCAGGCAGGGGTTGGCATCAATCCACACTCACCGGTAATATTGCTGAAAGATATTATTGCTGACATTGACCTCGTTAATCTAATGAGTGTTAATCCCGGCTTTGGCGCTCAATCTTTCATTCCGTATTCTATTCAAAAGATCAAAGACTTGAAAGCATTGATTATTGAGACAAATTCTTCAGCAAAAATCCAGGTTGATGGTGGCGTATCGCTAAAGAACGCAAAAGAAATTATGGACGCCGGTGCAGATGTGCTTGTTTCCGGCAATGCAATTTTCAGCGCCGGCGATCCTCGCGACATGATTAGAAAATTGAAAGCTTTATAGGGCTTTTTTCTAATATTTACTTTCTTCTACATTATCCCGTCGGAATATTTTTTTTCATTCACATTGTCAAGTCTTTTCACACGATAAGCTATAAATAAAAGAAGTTTAGCAATCTAATACTAAACTTCTTCCGTGATATACTGATGGAATGGAATCGTTGCAAACTCTGCAGTTTCTAATCTTTCATTTTTAAGAATTGTTTTGTAAGTGTCATTTTTTCTCCTGACAGATTTAAGAAGTATAACCCAGGATTGAGCGACGAAATATCGACCACGACATTGCCGGATAACACTACCTGCAGTTTCTTAAATACACTTCCTGAAGAATTGGTAATTGTCAGCGTTGCCTTTTCATCCGCATGGAAACCAGGCGCCAGCTTTATATTCACGATTGAACTCGCGGGATTCGGATACAGCACCATACCCGAAGGATCTGTGACCCGCTGATTATTGGAGAAACTTCTGATCTTGCTATTTGATACAGTGTCAGGCGTGTCTGCAAGTGTCGGTATTACTCCTGCGTCCGCAATAGCCTGTGTAATCGGCAAAGCGGACGGTGCGGCACTTAGAGGCGGTACTGCACTCAAGGGCGGCGTACTTTTGGCCGTTGCATTTTGCACGACGGACGCCCTAACCGTGATAGAAACCGGCGTGGATGTCGTGACGTTTCCACTGTTGTCGTACGCTTTGGCTATTATCGTATAATCTCCCGCATCTACATTCGTCCAATCCCAGTCATAGGGCGCATAATTCTCCGTAGTAATTAGCTTACCATTGTTGTAGAACTCTACTTTACTTATGGTTCCGTCGGGGTCGGTCGCAAGGGCTGTTATATTTACCGTAGCAACAGCGCAATAGTACCCTCCAACAGCCGGACTGGTTATCACGACGGCAGGGGCGTTCTTTGAGCCAACAGGAAGTTGCCCTGAAACAGAAATTGTTACTGGAGCAGATGTTGAAACATTGCCGCTATTGTCTGTTGCTTTTGCAGTAATTACATAGCTTCCCGGCTGAACGTTTTGCCAATTAAAATCGAAGGGAGCATACCTTTCTATTGTCAGTAATTTTTTTCCATTATAGAATTCCACTTTAGCGATGGAACCGTTCGCGGTAGTCGCAGAAGCAGCCAAATAAACCGATATGGGGCCATTGTAGCTCGCATTTACTTTAGGACTTGTAATATTCACGGTCGGTCCACTGGATGTTTTACCTACGCCGGCCACTGAAAATGGGACTGCAACAGACGTTGTCACGTTGCCACTATTATCCGTTGCCTTTGCCGTAATCGAGTATGTGCCTGCTGGAACATTTTGCCAGGTCCAATCGTACGGTTTTACTTTTTCTGTGGCGATCAGAGTACTTCCACTGAAAAATTCCACTTTAGTGATCGAGCCGACGGTAGCACTCGCGTTTGCCGTCAGGCGGACAGATGCCGGGGCAGAATAGGTCGCAGCAATTATAGGGCTCGTTATAGTCACGGTTGGTGATTTGCCCGCAGCACCCACCGTAAAGGACACTGCCGACGATGTGGTCACATTGCCACTGTTATCGGTAGCCTTAGCAGTGATTGTGTAGTTACCCACCGGCACATTCTTCCACGTCCAATCATAAGGAGCGTCGTTCTCAGTTGTTATCAGCGTATTTCCATTATAGAAATCAACTTTACTAATAGTTCCATCTGCATCACTGGCTGATGCCGTAAGTTGGACATCAGGTGTTGAAAATGAGGAATTAGCTTTCGGGCTGGTGATAGTAACTGTTGGTGAGGAATTTGACGACGTGCCACCATTATGTATTAAGACTGCAGAAGTGTAGGGTTTAAGAGTAATTGATCCAGAATATTTATTATTCTTTGCATCCACATAGTTGCCATTGAGGCTTATCGTCTTATTTGACTTTGACGCGTTGTAGACAAATTTTATTGAGTCATCCGGATTCGTTATGATTGCAGCCGCTTCATATAACTGTATGTTATCAATGTAATACGTTTGCTTCGCATCCACGGTTAGTACAATTGATGCGTTTGACTCATTCTTAGTTGGTATAAATAGCACTTCGTTTTCGCTACGACCGGTGCTCGTAGTCCAGTATTTTAAGTCAGTAATCGGTTCATAGGAAGCAGCTCGAAGGTTAGCAGCTATGCTCATATTTCCTGTTCCCTTGAGGCTGTATCTTAAAACATATTTTTTTGATGCACTCAGGGAGCCCACGGCGA
Organism: Chitinophagales bacterium; assembly: GCA_038258515.1. Lineage (GTDB taxonomy): Bacteria > Bacteroidota > Bacteroidia > Chitinophagales > Chitinophagaceae > Ginsengibacter. The sequence continues at coordinate 13,262 of JBBSPT010000006.1, forward strand.
TCACGATTGAAGAACTGTTCGCAGTTGGAGAGACCTGTAGGCAAGATCCGTCCAGCACACCCGAACTGACAAACGATAAATTACTACTGTTTGCCCAAACTTTTTTCAAATCAGCACTTTGAAGGAAACTACCAAATGATACCAAATTAGAGCCTATCGTATTTGTCATAGTGTATGGAACAACTTTCTTGAAACTGTTTTTGGAGGTACCATCAAATTTATAGAGCGACTGCCATCTTGCTAAATCGTAATTTCCACTTATCTGGGTACCAGACGAGTTGATGTATGAACTGTAAATAGTTGTTGCTTCGTCAATTGGACGGGCATAATAATTACTATCCAATCTTCCGAGGCCCCCGAGATCATTTGCTATCGATGTTACAGATGCTGTAAGTTGGGTGGCAATATGAGAAAAGAATATATTGTTGGTGATAGTATGATTGCTAAGTGATCCGCCCAATGCATCATGCTTCATGTAAAACTGGCAAGTCACGTTGTTGTAAAAGGTATTGTTTCTTACAGTAACACTTCTCGAATTATGGAGTTGTATTCCGAGGTTACAGTTTACGACAGTATTATCTATTATCTCAATACCATTGGAATTGTCATCAAGATAAATTCCCTGCATAGATGATCTCTGCGAATTTGTTCCATCCGGCGCCCCCCAACCATTCAGGATAATGTTACCTGCGATCACCCTTCCATAATTGGTACCATTACTTCCATTGGAAGTATAAATAGCGCCACCATCATCTTTTATATATCCAAAATTGTCGATAAGGTTATTCCGGATTATTGAATAATTGCCGCCCATCTGTATGCCAATATAGCCACTATTAATAATCTGGTTGTACTCTACGAGTCCCGATGTACAATTTCGTATGCCGGAGCCCTGGCCATTACCGCTAATTCCCATTCCAGGAAAAGTATAAGAATTAGTGACAATATTATTTCTTACAATCGCGCCATTTCCTCTCGACACGTCTATCCCATCCGTATTTGAATTGGTTACCGTACAATTTTCTACCCTAAAGTTGGTCCCTCCTGCGTTAACTCCATCGGTCCCGGAAAAAGAAATGTCACAATTTTGAACTACCATATTAGTACCGTTACTGATATCGACTGCCGCAGCGTTACATCCGGTTAATTCCAGGTTGTCGACTGTCACGTTACTGATATTGTTAGAATAGATCAAATTATCTTTAGTGGCGGCCTTAACTGTAGAACCAGATGCGCCGGCGGATCCGAAAAACATGCTTACCTTTTTTGTGGAAGGATTGTAATACCATTCTCCTTTTACGTCCAAAGTCCTTAAATCATTTTGAATAAAATAGCCATATTGATCCCTGGCTTGCGATTGATTGACGCCTGCACTATAAACCAAAGTGTGCCCGGAATGGGATGTGATAGTTGATTTATCTATGGTCCAATGATTGGTGCGGATGACTACATCCGCTCCCTTCCAATTTGGACTCGATGGAAGTTCATTGTCTGTAATCGAATTATTGCCGGAATGAGATTCAATGGTAAGAAATCCTCCGTTTGGCTCGGTCGGATTGGGATAGCGGCCAATTGCTTGTTGAGAGTTATTCAACAAAACAATTTTTATTCCAGCTCCAAGCGTGGAATTACTGGCCGCTTCATAAACGCCAGAATAACCTGACTTGGCTCCCCACCCAGAAAGTGTGACTAAACCGGTAATTATAGGTTTATTCCCTGAACCGTAAACTCCTATTTTTATTGGTGAACCTGTGGTGCCGGACTTGCTAATATTGATTGTTCCGTAAAACGTTTCTCCTCTTTTAAAAAGAACCTGGTCACCAGGCTGGAGGCTACCGAAAAAAGAATTTAACTTATCAATCGACCTCCATGGAGTTAAGGAATTGCTCGCCTGCGACGAACTACGATTATCATCGCCACTGCTTGACGAAAAATAATAATTGGTTCCCGAAACTGTCTTTAGTACTAAAAGTAATACACTACTTAATATAAATTTCACAAGCATGCCAGATCACAATTTAAGTGTGTAGACTTTTCTCCACATACTTTTAATGATTAATAGTTTTTTGCTCGATATGCAAAGAATTTGCCAAAATGAAATTATACGAAGAATGATTGTTAACTAAATTTTAACTTATTATTAATTTTTATGGTCTTACAGATATAAAATTGAGATATCCAATCCAAATAGTATTAGATTATAGCCACTTATGTATTTTATAATTTTACAACACATTATGGGTAAACACCAGTTTTAGATAAAAATGTTAATAAAGAAAGTGTAAAGTATTGTAGTTAAAAAAATTGGCATGTGAAATATGTACGTGTTATGTTTTGGATCGACGCAGTTCCTCTGGAAGATTTTTGCTTTCAATAAATCACATTACTTCTGTCTGAGTGAGGTCTCCGGGGATGCTTACGGAAAGAAGACTTTACCTCAGTTTGTTCAATCTTTCAAAATAATGAGATACACTTTCGTGGCTTACTCACAAAACAAAAGAAGCTTAGTAAATTAATACCAAACTTCTCTTGTTACCTACCGATGGAATAAAATCGATTTAAAATCCTGCGGATGTTAATCTTTCATTTTCAAAAATTGTTTCGTAAGCGTCAGTTTTTCTCCAGAAAGATTTAAGAAATATATGCCTGGATTCAGTAATGAAACGTCAACGGAGACGCTCCCCGTTAAAACCACCTGCATTTTCTTGAATATACTTCCTGATGCATTGGTAATTGTCAGCGTCACTTGTTCATTTAAATGAGAGTCCGTGGCTAATTTTATGTTTACGACAGCATTTGCCGGATTTGGATAAAGTACCATGCTTAAAACGTCTGTGAATGGATGTTCATTCGAAGAACTTTTATGGTTATTATTTGATACCGGTTCGGGCGTGGCTGCCAGCGTTGCTACGTCTCCTGCGTCAGCAATAGCTTGAGTGACCGGTGCAACTGCTGGTGCGGCACTCAACGGCGGAGAAGAACTCAACGGTGGAGAATTTTTAGCTGTGGACGTGAAAATCACTGGATCCCTGACTATAATTGATGCCGGCAAGGAGGTCGTAACATTTCCATCATTATCATAGGCCTTCGCAGTTATCGTGTAGTTTCCCGTACTAACATCCGTCCAATCCCATTCATATGGAAAATAATATTCCGTAGTCAGAAGATTGCCATTGTTATAGAATTCAACTTTGCTGATTTTTCCATTTTGAACAGTTGCAAACGCAGATATGTTGACAGTAGCAACAGCAGAATAATATGCTCCAATGGCCGGGCTGGTGAGCACGACAGCGGGAGTGTTTTTCGCGCCAGGTGCAAGTTGACCTGAAACTGAAATTGTAACTGTTGACGATGTCGATTCATTGCCATCATTATCGGTAGCTTTTGCAGTAATCACATAATCACCGGGTTGCACATTCGCCCAATCAAAATCGTATGGCTCGTACCTTTCTGTCGTCAGCAAATTGTTGCCCACGAAGAATTCCACTTTGGCAATTGATCCATCGGGATCACTTGCTGAAGCTGCGATGTTAACTGTCGCCGGACCACTATATGTTGCTGTTATTTTGGGATTTGTGATTGTTACGGAAGGAAAAGTATTTGAAATACCCATATTTGTCACAGAGAATTGAACAGCCGTGGAAGTAGTAACATTCCCGCTTTTATCAGTTGCTTTTGCTGTGATCGAATAAGTGCCTGCCGGAACACCCTGCCAGGTCCAGTCATAAGGTTCTACATTTTCTGTAGCGAGTAATGTGCCACTGCTAAAAAACTCCACTTTAGAAATGGGATCGTCTGGATCACTGGCATTTGCCATCAGCCTAACAGAGGCAGGACCAGAATAAGTGGCATTCATAATCGGACTTGTAACAGTTACGACAGGTGGTTTGTTTGCAGAGGCAATGCTGAATGAAACAGGCGAAGAAGTAGTTACGTTCGCACTATTATCATAGGCTTTTGCAGTTAATGTATAATTACCTGGTGACACACCTGTCCATGTCCAATCATATGGTGCGTCAATTTGTGTATTTAATAAAGTATTGCCATTGTAAAATTCCACCTTAGTGATACTGCCGTCCGCATCGTTGGCAGATGCGGTTAGCTGTACATCGGCAGAATTTGCAAACGTAGAATTCCCCTTGGGACTTGTGATAGAAACCGTGGGTGAGGCATTTGAAGATGAACCACCATTATGTATTAAGACAGCCGACGAATAGGGCTTCAGCGTTATAGATCCTGAATACTTGGTATTTCTGGCGTCAACATAGTTTCCTCCCAGGTTGACTGTCTTATTTGACTTCGAAGCGTTGTATACAAACTTGATTGAGTCATCGGGATTCGTTGTCACCGCCGTTGCTTCGTATAGTTCGATGTTATCAAGATAATAATCATGTTTGGCATCTACATTGAAAACAATGGAAGCGTTCGACTCACTCTTTGACGGAGTAAACAACATCTCGTTTTCGTCTCGACCCGAGGACACTGTCCAATATTTCAAATTAGTAATCGGTTCGTAAGATGCGGCACGCAGGTTAGCTGAAATACTCATTTTCCCCGTCCCTTTTATACTATACCGCAGAACGTAGTTTTTGGAAGCATTTAGTGATCCCACGGCAATAACGATCGAGGAGTTCTTATCAGTTGGAGAAATTTTAAGGCATGGGCCATCGAGAACACCGGATCCAACCCAGGATAACTTACTGCTATTTGCCCATACCTTGGTTAAATCAGAGCTCTGCAGAAAACTGCCAATTCCAACCATGTCAGATCCGGAGGTCTTCGTAATCGTGTATGGAGCAATTTTCTTCGGACTGTTTTTTGACTTTGAGTCAAAATTATACAACGATTGCCATCCGGCTAAATCATAATTTCCACTGATTTGTGCGCCTGAAGAATTTATATATGAACTGTAAATGCTCGTGCCATCATCTATCGGGCGAACATAATAATTACTGTCTAAACTTCCGAGTTTCGCAAGATCGTTTTCAATTGAAGTGATCGACCCCGTAAGTTGAGTAGCGAGATGAGAAAAGAAAATATTATTTGATATTGTATGATTGGTTAGTGATTGCCCAAGTGCATCGTGCTTCATGTAGAATTGGCAAGTCACGTTATTATAAAACGTATTGTTTCTCACAACGACATTTCTCGAGTTATGAAGTTGTATTCCGAGGTTACAGTTTACAACAGTGTTATCCGTTATTTCCACGCCGTTAGAGTTGTCGTCAAGATAAATTCCTTGCATAGATGATCTCCAGGAATTTGTTCCGTCCGGTGCTCCTAAACCATTTAAAATAATGTTTCCTGAAATAACGCGACCGTAACTGGTGGTGTTCCCTCCGTTAGAAGTATAAATGGCTCCGCCATCATCTTTAATATAGCCAAAGTGATCAATAAGATTATTTCTGATGATTGAATAGTTGCCCCCCATCTGTATTCCAATGTAGCCACTATTAATTATCTGGTTATATTCCACAAGCCCCGCTGTGCAATTTCTGATCCCGGAGCCCTGCCCATTGCCACTAATCCCCATTCCAGGAAAAGTGTAAGAATTAGTGATAATATTATTTCTTACAATCGCTCCGTTGCCTCTTGA
>JBBSPT010000007.1:0-18834 GCA_038258515.1 Chitinophagales bacterium
CGTAGGCAACGGTTTCTCAAATTCGGTTAAGATAACTTTTTCAACGCTGTTTTTAATTGTTGCAGCATTTCCGGTATCTCTTCTTTCTTACAGGTACCAACGCTAAGTCTGTACCAACTCGAATCTTTTGCTGCGCCAAATGCGTAGAAAGGAACCACAGCAAGTTTTGCTTCATTCAGGATGTAGGACGTGACATCTGATTGAGTATTCAGTGATCCACCATTTGTAACTTTTTTATTCACCAGGTCAAGTTGAATTGTCAGGTAAATTGCAGCTTGCGGGGCGCATGCATTAGCAGGAAAACCTTCACTTCTCAATTTTTGAAATCCCTGGTAAATGAGCTGTAGTCTCTCTTCAAGCTCTCTCTTAAAAACATGAAGGTAATTGTCAACTGCGGTTGTTTGTGATAGAAATTTTGCGGTAGCATGTTGCGCTGCCATTGGGCTCCACGCACCAAGATGGCTGTTGATTGCACGCATTTTTGCAATGATTCGCTCGGGTCCCAATGCCCATCCAACCCTTACTCCTGTAGCTGCAAAAGCCTTACTGATTCCATCAATAAAAATTGTGTAATCTTTCATGGCCGGTCGCAAACTTACCGGGTTATAATGTACTGAATCGCCATGAGTCAACAGCCAATATATTTGGTCGTACATCACATAGAGTTTCTTCTCTTCAGGGCCACGACTTGCATTTTCAGCAAGCACCAAATCGCATATTTCTTCCAGTTGTTCTTTTTCAAAAATGGTTCCCGTGGGGTTAAGTGGTGAGCACAGGGCGAGGAAAACTGCTCCCTCAACATGCTGCTTTATATCTGCAGCGGAGGGCATGAAATTGTTTTCGGGAAATGTTTCGATAAGCTGGTGATTACCTTCTATAAAATGTACGTAATGATTGTTGTTCCAACTCGGAACCGCATAGATTACTTTATCGTCGCGATCGCAAATGGCGCGGTATGCCGTGTATATAAGCGGGCGGCCGCCAGCAGCAATTAAAATTTCATTTACGCCGTATTTAATTCCTTCACGCTCCTTGAAGAAAGTTGAAATAGATTCTCTCAGAGGGAGAATGCCTTCTGCAGGCGGGTAGGTTGTATTTTTGTTTTTGTAAGACTCAATTATTTCCTCTTCCAGTTCTTTAGGAATTGGAAAGATGGATGAATCGAAATCACCGATGGTAAAATTGTAGATCTTTTCACCCCGCTTTATTTTCTCTTTTATCTCTGCTCCCAGCCTAACGATTTCGCTCCCGATCAATGTTTCGGCAAGCGTGCTCAATCTTCCGGCAGATTCTTTTTTTGTACTAAAATCAACTTTTGACAATTTCTATAGGGTTTGAATGAATAAATTTATCAATTCTAATCACCAAAAACAGATACTCTCATAACATTGTAAACCGTGGAATATTTAAAAACCTCTTGAAAGTTACCAGCGGATTTGCAAGAGTGGATATCCATGCAAAAATAGTGTTTTGGCATCTTCGCCTGCTTTGTATCGCAAACCATGCGATATTAGAGGTTAATTTTTCTCATCGATTAAATGCAATCGTTTCTTATTTTCACAAAACTATCTTTTGCCCGTCGGCATATCATTTTTATAAAATCAATATTCATGAGAAAATTTTTCTTCCTGTGTTTTTCGCTTGCCCTCGCGCTTTCGCTTGTTCGGTGCAATTCAAATGATAAACAGACCTCAACTCTTGCGGAGCGTGACAGTTCTTATAAAAAACTTACAGATGAGGAGAAACGTTTGTCAAAGAATGCATTGGCCGGTCTCGAGGTTGCAGATGGACTTAAGGCGGAGCTCTTCGCATCGGAACCTATGATGGGCAATCCGACAAACATAGATGTTGATTCAAAAGGCAGGGTTTGGGTATGCGAGGCTTTCAACTACAGGCCAACGTTGAATCCCGGGAATCCTCAAAGAGAAGCAGGTGACAGGATACTGATTTTAGAAGATACTAACGGTGATGGAAAGGCAGATACAGCAAAAGTATTTTACCAGGGAACAGATATCAATGCAGCTTTGGGGATTGGTGTGTTTGGCAATAAAGTAATTGTTTCATGCAGTCCCAACGTTTTCTTATTCACAGATACGGATGGCGATGATAAGGCTGATACAAAGGAACTGTTGTTTACCCACGTCGGTGGCGAACAGCACGATCATGCTGTGCACGCTTTTACATTTGGCCCTGATGGCAAATTCTATTTCAACTTTGGAAATGCAGGGGAGCAGTTGATGGATAAAAATGGAAAAATTATCATCGACAAAGATGGCAATGAAGTTACAAACAAGGGCAACCCTTACCGGCAGGGAATGGTATTTAGAATGAATGAGGATGGAAGCGATTTTGAAGTGCTGGCAAATAATTTCAGGAATAACTACGAGGCGGCTATCGATGCTTTTGGAACTATTTGGCAATCGGATAATGATGATGATGGCAACCAGGGCACGCGAATCAACTACGTTATGGAATTCGGAAATTATGGCTATACCGATGAGATGACCGGGGCCGGCTGGCAAGCACGTCGTATGAATATGGAACCTGAGATTCCTAAAAGGCACTGGCATCAAAATGACCCCGGTTCCATACCAAACTTATTATTTACCGGTGCTGGTTCTCCTGCAGGTATGTGTTTTTATGAAGGTGATTTGTTGCCAGAACGATTTCAAAATCAAATGATACATGCAGAAGCAGGAAACAACATCGTGAGAAGCTATCCGGTAGAAAAAGATGGGGCCGGATATAAAGCGACCATCGATCCAATCCTGGAAGGCACCAGGGATCAATGGTTCAGGCCGGTGGATGTTTGCACAGCGCCGGATGGTTCTATTCTTATCGCGGATTGGTACGATCCCGGAGTCGGCGGCCATCAAATGGTGGACATGAATCGCGGACGCATTTACAGGGTAGCTCCTTCTGTTGATGAATATAAAATTCCTGCTCTCGATCTATCTACAGCACAAGGCGCGACCGAAGCGCTAAAAAGTCCGAACGGAGCGACTCGTTATCTCGCCTTCAAAAAATTGAAAAGCCTTGGAACCGGTGCTGAAGAAGCATTGCAGACTTTATGGAATTCATCGAACCAACATTTCAGGGCAAGGGCTTTGTGGCTTTTGGTGCAGATTCCAGGCAAAACAAATACCTGGATTGAAAAGGCGCTGGATGATAAAAATCCCGACATAAGAATCACTGCATTGCGTGCAGCACGAGAGCTTCTTCCCGACGTAATTCCATCTGTAAAGAAAGTGGTTCACGATCCTGATCCACAGGTGAGAAGAGAAGCGGCGATTGCGTTGCATCATAATAAATCACCGGAAGCAGCGGAGCTATGGTCCGAACTCGCACTTCAGTATGATGGAAAAGACAGGTGGTACCTCGAGGCCCTGGGAATTGGCGCAGACAAACAATGGGATGAGTTCTTGCCTGCCTACGAGAAGAAGGCCGGTGACGCAATGAACCAGGCGCAGGGACGAGATTTAGTTTGGCGTTCGAGAACAGGGTTGGCATTGCCACTGCTGGCAGCCAACATAGAAAACAATGCTACAGATAGTTTCGACAGACTAAAATATTTCAGGGCGTTCGATTTTATCGATGTTCCGGAAAAAGAGAAAGTGTTGCTGGGCCTCCTGGATTATTCAGGGCCCAACCAGCAGGCAATTCACTTAAACACATTAAAGGAGTTAAGTCCGTCAGCTTTGAAAGAATCACCTAAGGTGAAGACGGTTCTTGCAAAAACGCTTGATTCATTGCAGGGAACACAAGACTTTGTTGAGCTTGTCGGCCGCTTTAAATTGAAAAATTACAATGAGGATTTGCTGAAAATGAGCCTTGCAATGCCTGACAGTTCTCTTGGCAAAGAAGCTGCCAACTTACTCGTAGGCGCAGGTGGTGTAATGCTTTTGAAAAATGCGATCAAGAGTAAAAATGATACTGTTGCGAAATCGGCTCTCAAAGCATTGGCGGGTGCAGGTTCCGGGGAAAGTTTCCAGATGATGAAAGAAATTATAAGGGATCCCTCAATAAATTTTTCTATGCGGGAAACTGCCGTCAAAACATTGGCAGCGGGCTGGAATGAATCGGGATTATTATTGAATATGGTCAAGGAAGGTCAAATCCCTGCAGATCTGAAACCTGCCACAGCGCTTGCCCTTTCCACTGCATACCGGCGGGACGTAAGGCAGGAAGCGCTAAAATATTTTCCAATAAAAAATGGGTCTGGTGATAAAGATCTGCCATCTATAAATGAGCTTGCAAAAATGAATGGAGATGCTGCGGAGGGAAAGCAAGTGTATGCTGCATCGTGCGCCACTTGTCATAAAATAGATAACGAAGGCGAAAATGTAGGACCCGCTCTTTCTAAAATCGGCAGCAAGCTCACCAAAGAGGCGCTGTACGTTTCTATTATTCACCCGGACCAAGGAATTAGTTTTGGCTATGAAGGACACATCTTCAAGATGAAGGATGGAAATGTGATTGCAGGAATTATTACGAGTGAAACGAATGACGATATAGAAATTGTTATGCAGGGTGGCACAAAAAAGAAACTGGAAAAATCGGCCATCGCATCCAGGGAACAGATGGATCATTCATTCATGCCAGCCACGCTTTACCAAACTCTTACAGAAAAACAATTGGTAAACCTCGTGGAATTTTTGCATAGTAAAAATTGAGAATTGTCTGATCGCCGGATTGGCTTTTTTGCGAAGCAATGAGATTTTATTTTTGCCCGGTTAAACTGAAATAATTTCTCAAAAATATTTTTTCTGCCTCCACCTTTGCAGCAAGGTCATTCAGCACCTTCTCTACATCGCCGGTGTTCAAGGCAAGGGTTGCTTTTGTTTCATTTACCCGGGATAATTTTTTGCTGGCTACACTTATCTGTTGAATGATTTCATCAAGCATTGTCTCAGTTTCTGCATAAGGCCTTTCAGGTAAAAACTGGTTGTTCCGGTAGTTAAGATAAGTTTTGAAATTTCCTATCGCTTGTTTGTAATCCTCAATTGCTGAGTTATACAAATCAGCATCCTCTTCCTGGTAAATGATTTCCTTTTCCATCCTTAGTTGCTTGAGCTTTGTTGAAGTCATCTGGGTAGGCGAACCATTTTTTTCAATTCGTATTGCAGCATTCGTGTATTTCGAAAGTGGATTCAATTTTTCATATGCAACAATAGAATCCGTATAATTAAAAAACGACAACTGATTTCTTGCTTTTGTAAAACCTTTCGAAAAATCATCGAAGCTGATTGGATAGTTCAGGAATTGAAATATTGGATCAAAAGGCATATGCGTTTCAATGAACGTTGCTGGTGCCACCTGGAAATAATTAGATGCAGTTCTGTTTACAAATATTCCATTTGAATTGAAACCGGCATCCCACGTGGGATCGTAGAGATACCATTTGTTATCAATGCTAACTGCAGACCAGGCATGTCCCGAACGATCCATTGATCCATTGGTTCTTGTGTAGCCTTCTACAAAAAACGCTCTCAGTCCGCTCTTCAGGCAGATGTCAGTAAAAATGGCTGCAAAGTTTTCACAGACTCCTTTTTTTCTTTCCATGGCCCAGGTCACTCTTTCTTCATGATCTTCATTTAACACAACCCAATGCAAATGGGCCGCATCATACCGGATATTTGTTGCAACCCAGGTGAAGGCTGCACGAACTTTTTCTTCACCTTTTTTAAAATGGCTTTTGATATAAGAAGCGATGTCGGATGTGCTATTCGCTTGTGATGAAGGGATGCTTAATGCAATTCTATCTATCGCTGCATAGGCGCTCATGCTTTGTGACCGGCTTTGAAAAGCGCAAACCAGGAAGCATAATATCAGGGACTGCAACTTCATCCCTTAAAGTTAGAAATTTAGTCTCAAAAAAACGGTTGCGAAAAGCCTAATCTATTTTTTTAAAAGCGTGATCTGTAGAATGAAATGACTTGTCTAGAATGAAATGACCTGTCGGATGCGGGCATTAACAAAAGCTTACAATTGCTTCGTTAATCTTTTTTCTCTTCCTGATTTCTGATGTATTAGAACGGCTGTAAATCCCGGATCTACCAACATTATGAAAAAGCAAATTTTACTCATCGTTGCCATCTCAATATCATCATTCTCCTTTGCCCAAACTACGCCTGCATTTGGCGTAAGAGCAGGCGTCTCTTACGCAGGAGTAAGAGGAGATGCCGCAGATAATCTCAGCAAACTTTTAGATCTCACCGGCGGCGCTATCAAGCCTTCCAATATAACAGGATTTTTTGCCGGCGCTTACGCGGCTATACCTGTCTCCGATGTTGTTTCAGTGGAGCCTGGCTTGTACTATTCTCAAAAGGGTTATGAACTGAATGGAGCACTGAACCTGAAAGGAGTAGATTTCCTTGGAGCCAATGCGAAAGCTGCACTTCAATTGCAATACATCGATGTTCCTGTTTTGCTGAAAGCGAATTTTGGCGGATTGCAATTGTTTGCAGGTCCCCAGTTTTCATATCTTACACACGCTGATCTTCGCACAACAGCCGGAATTTTAGGAGTGAATCTGTTGGACAAAAAAATCGATGCAACTTCGCAATTCAATAAATGGGATGCCGCAGTGACCGCCGGCGTGGGTTACCAATTAACTAACGGACTAAACCTGATGGCATCCTATGATTACGGAATGTCAAAGATGGATGCCAATCAAAACGTGAAATCTTATAACCATGCTTTTAAGTTTGGAATAGGCGTCAGTTTTTAAAACTAATATCTCTTAACTTCGGTACCCGGTCTTTCACCGGGTTTTTTTTAATTTCTTCCGCATTAAAAAAATTTTTTTAAAAAAATTATTATGAAAGTCTTCACCTCTTTTTTTACAATTGCATTTTGTATTATTATTTCTTCGGCAACGTTAAAGGATAAGCCAGGCAAATGGATCTCACTTTTCGATGGAAAAACTTTTAACGGATGGAAAGTTGGAAATCACGCGGAAACTTTTAAAATAAAGGATGGAAAAATCGTGGTGAATGGTGAGACGGCACATTTATTTTATGTGGGAGATGTTGAGAATCACGATTTCAAAAATTTTGAATTCAAAGCTGATGTAATGACGCTGCCGGGATCGAATTCAGGGATATACTTTGCAACACAATACCAGGAAGATGGCTGGCCTTCGACAGGATATGAAGTGCAGGTGAATAATTCTCACACTGACTGGCGCAGAACCGGTGGCCTGTATGCAGTTGATGATGTAAAAGAGCAGTATGTAAAGGACAATGAATGGTTCACTGAATATATTAAAGTGGAAGGGAAGCACGTGATCATTAAGATAAATGATAAGACAGTTGTTGACTATACAGAGCCGGAGAATGTTCAACGTCCGCCCGAGATGGCCGGAAGAGTCATTGCCGACGGCACATTTGCTTTGCAAGGTCATGATCCGAAGAGCACTGTCTATTTTAAAAATATTATGGTAAGGCCGTTACCTTAAAAGGACATTATTTTTGGTTGGCCTTCTCCAACTTTGTCTTTAAAGTTTCAGTCTTGAATTATTGAGCTTCACGTAGGCAAATCAAAATTTAAATGCTTGGCACGGTTTATATTGTTACAGCATAAAACGTTGTGACTGCATGAAAGCGAAGAAAAAACCGAAATACCCTGTAGAAAACCGGCCAAAGAAATCCATTGCCGAAACAGGTTTTTCAGAATTTCCACATGACATTGAGCCAATGTTGGCCACCCTTGTAGATAAACCACCAACTGGTCCGGGCTGGCTTTATGAAATAAAGTGGGATGGCTATCGCGCGGTTGCCTACATTAATCACTCTTATAAAAACGCTTCTCTTGCGCAAGGAAGCGTGGACCTTCGGTCGAGAAATAATAAACCTTTCAACGAAAAATTTTATCCTTTGCATTCAGCTTTGCTTGATTGGAAAATTAATGCGGTGGTGGACGGAGAGATAACAGTGTTGAATGAAAAAGGCATGGCCGATTTTGGCGCTCTCCAACAGTGGAGAAGCGAGGCCGATGGACGCCTGATTTTTTATCTCTTTGATATTTTGTGGCTTGATGGCAAAGATCTTACGAAGCTGCCGTTGATAGAAAGAAGAAAAATTCTTCGGGATGTACGGCCACAAAGCGATATGATCGTCTTAAGTGAAAACTTCAGTGAAGAGGGCAACAAATTTTTTGCACTTGCCGACAATCTCGGTCTCGAAGGCATCATGGCAAAAAAAGAAAAAAGTCTATACAAACCCGGGGCACGATCGAAAGAATGGTTAAAGATAAAAACTCAAAAATTCCAGGAACTCGTAATCGGGGGTTACACAAAAAATGAAAATACTTCAAAACAATTCAGTGCATTATTGCTTGGGTTGTTCAATGGCAATCAATTTGACTTTATAACTCCTGTGGGCACGGGGTTTACCAATAAACGTCAGACAGAGATATTGGAAACACTGGATTCTTTAAAAATAAAGACCTGTCCGTTCAGCACGATTCCAGACTACAATAAACCTTCCCGCTTTCGACCAAATCCGCCAAAGGCGGAAGTTACATGGGTGAAGCCTGAAATAGTTTGTGAGATAAGTTATCGTGAGATAACGAAAGACGGGGCTATCAGGCATCCTTCATTTAAAGGCTTGCGGCCCGATAAAGAAGCACGAAAAGTGGTGAAAGAACAGGCTGTTCAATTTAAAAAAATTAATGACAAAAAAAATAAACTTTTGAAAGAAAAAATAGTTGTAAAGAGAGGAAAGGAAGAACGAAAAACCTTACTCAATCCCACAGAGAAAACACAAACCAGGAAAGTTGGTGGTCATGAACTAAAGTTTACGAATCTCAACAAATTATACTGGATAAAGGAGAAAGTTACCAAAGGTGATATGATAAACTATTATTACCAGGCAGCCCCGTTTATCTTGCCATATCTAAAGGACAGGCCGCAAACCCTTAACCGTTATCCGAATGGGATAAACGGAAAAGCATTTTATCAAAAAGATGTGAAAGGAAAAGTGCCAGACTGGGTTAAAACTTTTCCCTATCACAGCGAAGGAGACAATCGCGACAAGGAATTTTTTGTAGCCAGCAATGAGGCAAGCCTGCTGTATCTCGCTTCCCTGGGTTGTATCGAAATGAATCCATGGAGCAGCCGTGCGCAATCTCCCGATCATCCTGACTGGTGTATCATCGATCTCGATCCGGATAAAAATACTTTTAAGCAGGTGATAGATGCCGCATGCGTTACGAAGAAAATTCTTGATTCGATCGGTGTAGATTCTTATTGTAAAACATCCGGCTCAACCGGGATGCACATTTATATTCCCTTCAATGCAAAATACACTTATGAAGATTCGAAAGAGTTTGCACGGGCTATTGCAAAAAAGATTCATGCAGAAATACCAGCGTACACAACCATTGAACGCAAGACTGCCGATCGCGGAGGTAAAATGTATATTGACTTTCTGCAAAACCGCCCACAAGCTACGGTTGCAGCTCCGTATTCGCTTCGGCCTAAGCCCGGCGCAACGGTGAGCATGCCCATGCATTGGGAAGAAGTAACAAAGGGATTGCAAATGAAAGACTTCACGATATCTAACGCTATAGATCGTATGAGATACACCGGTGATATTTTCAAAGGCGTACTTGGCAAGGGGATTAATCTAAAGAAAGCGCTAAAGGCTTTGGAAAATCTTTAGAATAAATATTTCGTTTCTGAAAATGAAGGAGAAGTTAGGAAAGATGATGAGTCCTAAAAGATTAACTGCTCTCCTGGAGGAAAAAGATTCATTAACCGTCATAAAATACTGAAAAAATAAAACCCGATTCGTTTTACCTTCCGTCTAAACTCCGCATTATGAAAAGATTTTTTTCTCTCCTGGTATTTGCGTTCTTAATTTTCTCCGCGAACGCACAAAAATTTCCCGATAGCTATACTGATGGAAAATATATCACCGTGAATGGCGCAAAACTTTATGTGGTCATTGTCGGAAAGGGTGACCCGATGATAATAATTCCCGGTGGGCCGGGCGGCGCTCACCCGGGTTATCGCCGCTTCGATAGCCTGGCCAAAGACAACCAGCTCATTTTTTACGATGCATTTGGCAGAGGCAAAAGCGACACTTCAACAGATTTAAAAGAATATTCTCTTGACCGCGATATTGAAGACGTTGAAGGTCTTCGTGTGGCATTGAAAATTGAAAAATTAAATGTGCTCGGCCATTCCTATGGAGGTGTAGTTGCACAAGGGTATGCTCTGAAATATCCTTCTCACGTAAACCATTTAATCCTTGCTAATACTTTCCACAGCTTCATCATGTGGCAAGCCAATGATGACAATAGTAATCATGAAATAAAAACTAATTATCCTGAAGTGTGGGACTCACTCATGATCATCAGGGAACAGGGGGCAGTGTCCAGTGATAGCGAGCATCAAAGATTGTATGGTAAAGTTCCTTATGGATTTCTTTATGCATACAATCCCGATAACTTTGCCGGTCGTGGAGGGAAGCCATATCCAAATCCATTTAATGCAAGGCTTTACTACCAAATGGTGGGCAAAGATGGAGACTTCATCGTCGGGAGTGATATAGGCACGTTTGACTTCCGGAAGGATCTAAGAAATTTACAAATGCCTGTCTTGATTTATGGAGGTCGTTACGATCGCGTCGCAGTTCCTTCAATGATGGTAAAGTTCAAGGAATATTGCCCACAGGCGAAATTTGTGATGTTTGAGAAATCCGGTCACAATCCGCAAGTGGAAGAACCGGAAAAATTATTTTCTTCGATTGAAGAATTTTTGCACAAATAATTTCGCGGACCTTCTTCTATTTGTCTTTCAGCCTGTACTTTCTATTGACTTTTGGATTATTAAAGTACTCATCCAACTCTTTTGTATCAGTATCGTCTTCAACGACAGGTACATCGATTAGCTGTAACTGAACTTGCTTTAATTCGTCCTTTAACCGGGCAGTTTTTTTCAAAATGTCGGGATCTTTATCTCCAACAAGAATATTATCGGTGATCAGGTATTGCAATCTTTTTATATCGCTTCTTACGAGAGATGCAGAATTTTGCTCATAATTCTTGGACGGAGCTACTGCCTCTTTCACGGGCACTAAAGCAACTCCGACACTCGGCAAAATTTTTCCGGTTGTCTGTCCCGAACCCTCCGGAAGTGAAGAAAAAATAGTTCCTCCCAATGCAGTGGATGCCGATGTGAGATCGAATGTAGTACGGGTGTTCTTGGTCTTTCGTATTTTTTGATCGAGTATTCTAAATGTGCTTTTCAGTTGAACAATATATTTTTCTATCGTCGAAACGATATTGTTATACTCAATCAATCTTTGAGGAAAATTTATAGTCTGGTTCACTGTAATCTTAACGAGAGCTGTATCACGGTTAAAAAACTTATCAACTCCTATGAAATAAACATTTAAGATCCGCTGTCTTTCAGTTGCATCGTCTTTTATAAAATCATAATTCGGCGACCACGTAAAATCATCCCCGCATTTTGTAACCGGCGTGAATGAATAGATAGGAAAATTGCTGAAATAGGTAATCGATTCCAGGGGAAAACTTCCTTCGTCACATTGAAGTTTGAAACTCAACGTATCTCCCTCATCTATAGAAAGAGATCCGGTAACTGTTGGTTTCACCCGCGATGGAACGATTTCTGTGTTGTAAAAAACAAGCGTGAAAGTCGTATCCAGCCTGTCTTCAGCGTCGTCAAGGTTTTGTACACCAAGAGTTACTTTATAATCTTTATCATATTTCAACTTTCCCGAAAGAAAAAAAGATCTGTCAGCTTTAAACTTCAATGCTCCGTTATCCTTGTCTATTTTTAGCCCCACGGGGAAATTCTTCAGGTACCAAAAATATTGTGAAGGATCTTTGTTAATCTCAAAATGATAATCAAGTGTAGAATCCACGTGTAGCGTAAAATACGGAGTGAAGTTTTTAATTCGTAAAACGGTGTCTTCCTTTTTAATGAAGATTGTATCTTCAAAAATTTGACTCGTGCTACATAACGGCGTTAAGAATAGAAATGCTGAGATTATTATAACCGCGAAAAATACTGGCTTATTTTTTATCATTCCCGCAAAAATATAAAACTCTCACTTGTATTATTTATAAATGTCCACGCTGACACTTACTAAAACCAAAGGACTCGTTAATTTTTGCCTTCGAGGTAGTTACACTGACGCAAAGAACCAAGGCGCAGAAACAACGGTATGCCTGTGGCTTTCTGAATTTTCAATTCCTGTTTACAAAAAAATCCCATCCTGCTGGCATAGAGGTCTGAAGATATTGGGCTTCGCAATATTTCCTGCTGTGCAATCATAACATTTTTTGCGACAACATTTTTCTGAGAAAAAACAAGTGGATCAGAAGCTTTCACAGTGTAATTGTACAGGGAAATTTTGCCATCGTGCAATCCTGGGATTTTCTGCGCATCAGCTGCATAAAAAGAAATAACGAAAAAAGGCGCAATTACACAAATTTTATTCCAAAAAAACATATCGTTATTTTTGCGCATAAAGTTACACCTATAAAAAAGAAAAAACAGAATGTCGTTAGGCCAGCGTTTACAACAAAAGCTCTTACAGAAATTATCCCCTCAACAAATCCAGTTAATGAAATTGTTGCAGGTTCCCACCGCTCACCTGGAAGAAAGAATTAAGGAAGAACTTGAAGAAAATCCTGCGTTGGATACTGCAGAAGATGGACACGATGAAAATTTTGACGAGCCCAAAGAAGAATTTGAAAACGACAATGAAGAAATTGATGGGAGTGAATCTGATTATGAAAACATTGACATTAGTGAATATGTAAAAGATGGAGATGATGAAGTAGGAGATTACAAATTAAGGGATGATCATTATGGGGATTCGGAAGAAATTAAAACTATTCCGCACCGGGTAGAAACTTCTTTTTACGATACGTTAAAAACACAACTCCTGATGCTCAATCTTGATGAGCGTCAAAAGAAAATTGCAGAGCATATTATTGGGAGCATTGATGATGATGGCTATCTGCGCAGGGAAAACGCTGCGATTGCTGATGACCTCGCCTTCAGGCAGGGCATTGATTGCACCGAAGCAGAGATTGGTGAGCTGGTACATTTAATCCAGCAGTTTGATCCCCCTGGAGTCGCTGCAAGAAATTTACAGGAATGCCTGATGCTGCAATTGAAGAGAAAGGAAGCCGAGGGCAAGTATGTAAAAATAGCGACACAGGTAATTGAGAATTACTTTGAAGAGTTTACCAAAAAACATTATGAAAAAATACAGCGCGGTCTCGATCTCACTGAAGATGGAATAAAAGAGGTGATCAATAAAATTATCCGTCTGAACCCCAAACCCGGCGGACAAGTGGGCGAAACAAATAAATTGCAGAGTTATGTAATTCCAGATTTTTTCATCCTCAACAATCATGGTAAACTCGAAGTAACCCTCAATTCAAAGAATGCTCCTGATCTCAGGATCAGTGAAGGATACAGGGACATGTTGAAAGACTATGAGAGAGGCGCCAAAAAAGATAAGCGACAGAAAGAGGCAGTTCTTTTTATCAAACAAAAAATAGACTCGGCCAAATGGTTTATAGATGCTATCAAACAAAGGCAACACACATTGCTAAGTACCATGCAAACTATTTTAGAGTACCAGAGAGAATTTTTTCTCACCGGTGATGATACAGATTTGCGGCCCATGATATTGAAAGATATTGCTGAAAGGACTTCGCTGGATATTTCCACCGTGAGTCGTGTTGCTAACAGCAAGTTTGTTCAAACTGAATTTGGAACATACCGGTTAAAATTCTTCTTCAGTGAAAGTCTTGTTACCGATAGCGGCGAAGAAGTAAGTACGCGGGAAGTGAAAAAAATATTAAGCATTTTGATAGACGATGAAAATAAGCAACATCCTCTCAGTGATGAGAAGCTTACGGAATTGCTCCAGGAAAAGGGTTACAACATTGCGCGCCGCACGGTGGCAAAGTACCGGGAGCAGCTAAACATACCCGTAGCTCGATTGAGAAAAGAATTATAATGGACAACCATTCTATTACATCAACAGAATTTGCCTGTCCCTCTATGGGTAAAAAATTTAGTCCCTTTCTTAGATTTCCTGCCGCCTTTGTTTCTTACGTTTTCCACCCCTTATTCATTCCGCTGATAGGCACATGGTATATCGCTTTTGTGCAGGCGGGTTTTTTTGCCGGAATTGCACCGCAGGAGAAATATTTTATTCTTCTGAGGGTTGCCTACAATACGATCTTCTTTCCGGCGCTAACCATCCTGCTTCTAAAAGGGCTTGGTTTTATAGATAGTATTTTTTTGAGAACGAAACAGGAAAGAATTATTCCCTATATCGCTGCCAATATATTTTATTTCTGGATGTACCTGGTGTTCAGAAACCAATCCGGTATTCCGCCAATTCTTACCGCATTCATTTTTGGAATTTTTGTCTCATCATCACTTGCTTTGCTGGCGAATATTTATTTTAAAATAAGTATGCATGCTCTTGGAGTTGGGGCGCTGACTGGCTTAATGCTCAACGTCATTTTCAGCAGCATTTCCTATTCTGTTTTTTTGCCTGCGATGCTGATCATTCTTTTGACGGGTATCGTTGCTACTGCACGGTTAATTGTTAGCAATCACACGACTTTCGATATATACACTGGATTATTTGTCGGGATCGTGACCCAATTAGTGGCGATTGCTTTCTTAGCGCTTTAACGATTTAGGTTTGGACAGTGATCCAATTAATCGGCAAATTTTCTTTCTACTTTATTTGAAATTGGAGGAACTGTTTTTATATATGCGTAAACAGCTTTCAGTTCACTATCAGACAGCCCAATGTAAGGGATCATTGGATACCGAAGCGCAGGAAGCCCGTTCGGAACAATCCCGGTTTTCGCCGCCTTTATGAAATCTTCTTCAGACCAGTTACCAATTCCGGTTTCTTTATCTGGTGTCAAATTGAGTGTTGAGATATCAGTTCCATCTATTTGTTTCATTTTATTTCCACCACCAAAAAATCCAGGTGATTTTTCAGGTTCTCCATAGTTGTTCGTAGCGAAATCTTTTGAATGACAACTGTAGCATTCATATTCGTACAAGGCAATGTATTTGCCCCACGCAACCTGGTTGGTTGTATCGGGAAGTGGAATTGGTTCTTTAGGGAAATCAAAAGGTTTCATTGCTTTTATGCTAACAAGAAATTTGGTCAAAAAAGAAGGTACGGTTTTCGGCGCCCGGGTATTGTCCGGCTGCACATAAGGATCATCCGAGCGCAGGTAAGAAATGATGGAATAGAGTTCTTCATCGGCGATGTGTACGAGCTTGGGCATGTATGGAGGGACATACTCGCCGTCAGCCTTGATGCCGGTCCTGATAAAATAGATGAGCTCTCCATCTGTCTTATTACCTATACCCGCAACCGGATCATTGGTAATATTTGCTGAATAAATTTCTCCGAATTGCGGAGCTTCACTGATCAATCTTCCGGTAAATTTCCCCGTCTGCTCATTATAATGGCAACTTTTGCATAGCATTGAAGCGAGTTTTTTACCGCGGTGTATTCGTTCCGGTGATGACTCAATTTTCACAACTATTTTTTCCGGTTCATACGCAGGCATACTCCTGAAATTTACAAACAGGGCGAAAGAGCCCGCCACCACAATAACCAGGCTGATAATAATACCGATAACTTTAATTGCTTTGCGCATAAGAAATTTTTACAAAAATAAAATAGCAATTACAGATTGTCAATAAATGTTTTTCTTATCAAGGCTGCGGATTATAAGTTATTTTATTTCAACTAAGGGTAAGCGAAATATAAAATTACAGGAAAGAACAGGTTGATTGGCAGGAGAAATACCCCTGCAACTCGCCGACATCGAAAAATATATATTTCGTTTTTAGCCCCCGGTTTGACGGATTTCCACCCCGGAAATTGGTTAAGACAATTCTATTTTTGATGAAATAAAAAATCCGCTATGTCAAGTGGACAGCAAAATGTTTTTCGAATAAAAAATTCCTCGAGGAAAATAGCGACGGCTCAATAGATATTTAAGAAAACCAGAATTGATGATAGAGATCTTCAAAACAAATGTTGGCAATGCAGGGCATGCAAAGCAACTTGTTCGCATGATCCACGAACATTTTTCACATCTAAAGGCAAACTTTGACCTGGAAGATTGTGATCGTATTCTTCGTGTTAAATTCAACGGTACTTCATTGAACGTGGAAGTAGTAATTAGTTTCCTTGAAACTTTAGGCGTGCATGCCGAGATTTTACAAGATGAATTATCTCCGCGAAACCGGTAATATCTTCTAAAGATTTTTCTTCAAATTTCCCGCATGAAGGTGGCTTTAACGGATCATTTTGGCCGCCGGCACGATATTCCTGACTGCATATGAAATTGTTCTGAGAATCTTTGCTCCCGACGCAATAGTTTTTTTACTTTTGCCTTCCAGTTAACTATGATAAAAACCATTGCGGATTTTTTACCCTTGGCTCCATTTATCCATCTCTACGAAATACCCTGGCCTGCGGACAAAAATTTATAGTTCAATAGCCTGATTTTACATTTATAATTTTAAAGAATGTTTTTATGTCTTTAAATCAAGGGATAAATTACTCAGTCGTAATATGCGTTTCTAATCGCGAAGAAAAAGTCTTTAAGCGCTGTTTGAATGCTATCGGTGCCATGGACCTTTCCGGTATCACAACGGAAGTATTATTAGTTGACAGCAGCAGCATGTCTCCATTGGCCAATCTGCCTTTTGTCCGGACTTTTCTTCGAAAAACTCCCACGGCAAAAATTATAATGGTTGCCGCCCAGGGCCTGAAGAATTCGCGCCTTGGGGGAATAAAAGAGGCAACCGGGAAATACACGGTGTTCTTTGATTCTGACAATGAGCCGGAGAGCGATTATATGCAGCAATTAAAAAGGGCAAACGACAAATTTCCGAGAGTGGGTGCCATTGGACCCGGAGAGGTGAATACAGATTTTATTGACGGAGTTGAAAATGATATTGAAGAATATGCAAGGGAAATTTTCCAGGAGCGGCATGAAAATGCCATCAGGTTTTCGGGTCGTCATCAATGGCAGTCTTGTTATCCATATGGAAGTGGGCTTTGCATTTATACTGCACTGCTGAAAGACTTCGTGAACCTCACACGCCAGGGAAAATTCACAATGTCAGCGGCGAGAGAGGCGAATGCGCTGGCGACAGGCGATGAAACCCAGATGGTACTCCATTGTATTGATAAGGGATATGCAGCAGGCATCACGCCAGCTTTAAAAATCACTCATATCATTCCAGGTGAGCGTGTGCAACGTGAATATTTACAGAAATTAATTTATGGAACCGGGCTTTATTATGAATCTTGCCTTTCTCAGGCTTTTCCCGAACACAAAGAAAAGATCAGGCAGAAAATACTTCCCGGAACTATGTTTTTCCTGCAGGCAATAAGGAAATACTGTACTGCCAGGTTTAGCTCGGATCCACGTAAAATTTTTGAATTTGTTGATTATATCGGGCTAACTGCCGGGGCATATCTCGCCCTGAACAAACCTGTTCCTCCACCGATTCAGCGGTTTGTAAAATATCTCAAGCTTGAATAATGCACTCCTGGATTTTTTCGGAAAGCATAGGACGATCATAGGTCCAATGAATGCTTCGCCACAACCGCTTTTCGAGTCTTCACATTCGTTTTTAGTGAATGATATTGCTGTGAATAGATTTTCTTCAGCAATAAAAATTTCACGCAGGCTCTCATGTTTTTAATTCAATTAGGGCTATTTTTAATTTGTCACGGTTATTAATGCTGAAAAATTTTTATTGGAAAAAGTAATTGAAAGAATGGAAACAGAAACAAGACTTAGGAGTGGCGACTGGTTTGCCCGAAAAGGCAAAATCGGATTTATTTATCGTGCCTGGATGAAGAACCAG
This sequence comes from Chitinophagales bacterium, assembly GCA_038258515.1. GTDB lineage: Bacteria > Bacteroidota > Bacteroidia > Chitinophagales > Chitinophagaceae > Ginsengibacter. The sequence goes on from JBBSPT010000007.1 coordinate 17,930, forward strand.
GGAATCCCCGATTATGAATTTGACCGTAAGCCTGTTATTGGTATTTGCAATACCTGGAGCGAACTTACGCCATGCAATGCCCACTTCAGGGAATTAGCCGAATCTGTAAAGCGGGGCGTCTCAGAAGCGGGAGGTTTTCCGGTAGAATTCCCTGTGATGTCACTCGGTGAAACTCTCATGAAGCCCACAGCGATGTTGTATCGTAATTTGGTTAGTATGGATGTGGAGGAATCGATAAGAGCAAATCCTATTGACGGAGTTGTGTTATTGTGTGGTTGCGATAAGACTACTCCCTCGCTCGTTATGGGAGCGTGCAGTGTGGATCTTCCAACGATCGTGGTTAGTGGAGGTCCAATGTTAACTGGCCGGCACAATGGCAGAAGCGTCGGCACCAGTGATGTCTGGCGCTTTCACGATGATCTCCGGGAGAACAAAATAAATGAGGAAGAATTAGTTACCATCGAAGGAGCCATGTGCCGCAGTCGTGGACATTGTGCGGTGATGGGCACTGCATCTACGATGGCATGCATGGTCGAGTCGCTCGGACTATCGCTTCCTGGAAATGCTGCTATACCAGCGGCAGATTCAAGACGAAAAGTCCTAGCACAATTATCAGGTCTCAGGATTGTTGAAATGGTTAGGGAGAACATGAAATTGTCGGATATCTTAAAACGTGAAGCATTTGAGAATGCGATAAAAGTGAATGCGGCCATTGGAGGTTCCACCAATTTTATAATTCATTTGCTGGCAATTGCCGGACGCATTGGCGTCCCGCTTGACATAAAGGATTTCGATACACTCTCCGCCAACATCCCTCTCATTGTAAATTTGCAGCCCTCCGGAACTTATTTTATGGAAGATTTATTTTATGCGGGTGGACTGCCGTCGGTGATAAAAGAATTAGA